>NZ_QKRU01000045.1:0-63403 GCF_003234055.1 Pseudomonas sp. 57B-090624 | reverse complement strand
CCCCCGCCCTGAGCGCCTCGCGGTTGGCAGGACGCAAGACAGCTCCGCCTCCCGTCGCAACTACGACGCCGTCGGCGAGGCAGAGCTCCTGAAGCATCGACTGCTCGCGATCACGAAAACCCTGCTCGCCTTCGACATCGAATATCCAAGGGATGTCCGCCCCTGTCCTCTGCTCGATTTCCTTGTCGGAATCCTTGAAGGGCAGGCGCAGTTCTTTGGCAAGCAAACGCCCGATGGTGCTCTTTCCAGCTCCCATCGGGCCAACGAGGATCAAATTACGCACTGATGTCAGCGACTCACCGCAATAGCCTGGTTGTTCATGATACGCGGGGTGAGGAAGACCAGCAGCTCGGATTTCTTGTCCTGGACCACATCACGCTTGAACATGCGGCCGAGGAACGGCAGGTCGCCGAGGAAGGGAACCTTGTCAGTTGCCTTGGTCTGGGTGTTGGAGAACACACCACCGATCACGATGGTCTCGCCATCGCTGACCAGAACCTTGGCATTGACCTCGTTCTTGTTGATCGGCGGTACGCCGTTCAGCGCGTTGGAGAAGTCCGGGGCGTCCTTGGTCACCTTGACTTCCATGATGATGCGGTTGTCAGGCGTGATCTGCGGAGTCACTTCCAGGGACAGGGCCGCCTCCTTGAAGGACGTCGTACTGGCACCGCTGGAGCTGGCTTCCTGATAGGGAATCTCGGCGCCCTTGAGGATCTTCGCGGTTTCCTTGTCCGAAGTTACGACCTTCGGCTGGGATACGATCTCGCCGTTGCCGGTCTTCTCCATGGCGGAGAGTTCGAGGTCGAGGATGGTGTTGTCGGTTACGAAGCCGATGCCGATGGAGGACGTGGCACCTGTAGCCCCCATATCAACAAAGGTACCAAGAGCCGCGTTGGGGCTGGTGCCACCGCCACCGGTACGAGTGCCACCCTCCCCGCCGATGACGAAGTTGTTGTCACCCACACGCGCACCGCGCCAGTTCACACCCAGCGATTTGTCATAGTCGACGTTCGCCTCGACGATACGAGCCTCGATCATCACCTGACGGACCGGGATATCGAGCTGGGCCACGATGCGGCGCAGTTCGTCCAGCTTGTCCTGGGTCTGGTAGGCGATGATGCTGTTGGTGCGGTCATCCACGGTGATCGAACCACGCTCATCCGACGACTCGTTGCCACTGGTCACGGACTGGAACAGCTTGGCGATATCGGCAGCCTTGGCGTAGTTCACCTGGATCAGCTCACGGCGCAGCGGAGCCAACTCAGCGATCTGCTTCTGGGACTCCAGCTCTTGGCGCTCACGAGCAGCAATTTCGTCAGCCGGCGCAACCAGCAGCACGTTACCGACCTTGCGCTTGTCGAGTCCCTTGGTTTTCAGCACCAGGTCCAACGCCTGGTCCCAGGGCACGTTCTGCAGGCGCAGCGTGATGTTGCCCTGCACGGTGTCCGAGGCCACCAGGTTGAGGTCGGTGAAGTCAGCAATCAGCTGAAGCACCGAACGCACATCGATGTCCTGGAAGTTCAAAGAGAGCTTTTCACCCGAGTAGGCAAAACGCTCGGACTTGCGCTTCTCGACATCTTCTTGCGTCAGCGGCTTGATGCTGACAGTCAACTTGTTATCAGTTTGATAGGCCAGATAATCGTAGAAGCCGGTCGGCTCGATGGTGATGCTGGCATTACCTGAGGAGCCCGACGCGCTGACGAACTGAACCGGGGTGGCGAAATCCTTCACATCAAGGCGGACGCGCAACGACTCGGGCAGTTGGGTCTTGGCGAAATCAAGGCGAATCTTGCCACCCTGCTCCTGAATATCCGGACTTACAGTGGGATCGGAAAGCGTGATGACGACATTGCCTTCACCCTGATCACCGCGCTGAAAATCAATATTGCTGATGGCCTTGCCTGCCGCAGCAAAGGTCTTGACGGGAGCAGCGGGGGCTACCGGAGCGGCTACAGGGGAGGTACGGGTCGCTTGCTGCGTGGCACCGCCCGCCTCACCCACCACGACGTAGAGATTGTTACCCTCGACACGCGTGCTGTAGGGCACGAGCGTCGCCAGGTTGATAATCATCCGGGTGCGGTCCTTGGCCTCGACTATGGTGACGCTCCGCGCGTTGCCCACACCCAGTTCGCGATTCTTGCTGCCTAGTTTGTTGGTCACCCCGGGCAGGTCCAGAGCAATACGCGCAGGCTGCTCGATGGTGTAGCCCCGAGGCGCGACAACCGGCTCGTCGAAGGCAAGTTTCAGTTCAACCTTACCGCCAGGCAAGGCTGCCACATCGAGACCCTGCAGGTCGGCAGCCAGCAATACTGGCGACAACATGGCGGCCAATAGGGTAAGGCCGAAGCGCGAAAACGAGCTGTTCATCATCTGGTTCCGTTGTGCAGACCGGTGTTTGTTTTTCATAAGTCACCCCGCCCTTAAGAGCGCTCCTTGAGCGTGAGACTGCGCGGGCGCTCGAGCCAGCCACCCTCGCCGTCCGGGACTATCTCTACGACGTCGATCTTGGATTCGTTTATCGCGACGACCTTGCCGTCATTGCGCCCGAGGAAATCACCCACTCGGATTCGATGCACCCCTCCAGCGCCTCGAACCAGAGCGAACATGCCTCCCTCATTGGAAAGCGTGCCGACCATCTCGAAGGACTCGATGTTGAACCCTTCAAGGAATTGCTTGACCCGGGTCTCATCCGGGTGCACGTCCTTGCTGCCCTTGACCTTGTTCGCCAGGTCGATCTTCACCGGCGGCTGGAAAGGGCTACGCAAAGCGGCGGCGCTGTAAGTAAAGGCCTCATAGGGCTGGAATTTCGGGAGCGGCTCGATCGTGCCTTTCGGGCGGGCACGAACTTCATCCATGTAGGCCTGGAGATCGGCGAAATCACCGCCACCTCCACATCCGGAAAGGCTAGCCAGCAGAAGACCACTGAGAATAAGACGGGAGCTGGTACGGATCATTTCTGCAGCCCCTTGTCGTTATAGCGGTAGGTCTTCGCCAGGATGCTCATCCGCAACTGAGTGGTGCTTCCAGCATTGGCAGGCGTGATGCTGAAATCATGCAGCGTCACGATACGGGGAAGACTGGCAACGCCGCTCACAAAGGTGGCCAGGTCGTGGTACGTCCCCACCACCGATATCTGGATCGGCAGTTCGATATAGAACTGCTGGGCAGCTTCCGGCAGGAGCTTGATCTCCTCGAACTCCAGGCCGCTTCCAAGACCAGTGCGAGTGATGTCCTCCAGCAAGCCGGGAACTTCGGTATCGCTGGGCAGTTGCCGAAGAAGGGCGCCAAAGGAAGTTTCCATTTCCTTCATTTGATCTTTATAGGCTTCGAGGTTGGCCGCCTGGAAAGCCTTGGTCGTGAACTGCTGCTTCAGCGTTTCTTCTTCGGCGCGCTGCTGATCGAGCTGAAGTTCCAGATCCTTGAGATGGAAGTTGTATCCCAGCGCAAGGACAGCTGCGACCAGCAAGACGCAGGCGATTACTTTTACAGCGACCGGCCAGGAGCCGACGTTGTTGAAGTCGAGGTCATTCAAATCGACCTTGCGGAGACTTTCGAGCGAATCAGCCAAGCTCATTTCTTGGCTCCTTCTACGTCGGCAGCAGGCTGGGTCTGCTGTACGGTCAACTGGAAGATATTTGCCTGGTCGACCGCGCCGGCAGTAATTGCCCTGACCTCGGTAAGGTTCGGAGCGGTCAACCATTCGGAGGCATCGAGATTACGCATCAGGTTGGAAACCCTGTTGTTGGACTCGGCAGCGCCAACGATGGCGATGCTCTGCCCTTTCATCGCTACGTTCGTGAAGAAGACACCATCCGGCAACGTGCGCACCAACTGGTCGAAAACGCGACCGATGATGGGACGGTTGCCCTGCAGGTCCTGAATGATCTTCATCCGCTCGAGCAGTTGCTGGCGGCGCGTCTTGAGCTCGCTGATCTCTTTGATCCGCGTGTCCAGCACCGCGATTTCCTTGCGCACGAACTCGTTACGCGCCTGCTGGTTCTCGATCTCGCCGTTCAGGTACTGATCGCCGAGGAAAACCAGACCGGCCGAGATCACCAGCACACCCGCCAGGGCCACGAGGAATCGCTGCTTGCGCTCCTCGCGCAGCTGCTCCCGCCAGGGGAGTAGGTTGATGCGTGCCATCAGTCGAAACTCCTCATCGCCAGTCCGCAGGCAATCATCAGCGCCGGGGCATCACTGGCCAATGCGCCCGCATTGACCTTGCTGCTCAGCGCCATCTCCGCGAAGGGGTTGGCAACCTGGGTAGGAGTGCCGATCTTCTGCTGGATCAAACGGTCCAGATCAGGAATGGACGCAGTGCCACCCGCCAGGAGGATGTAGTCGACATCGTTGAACTGGCCCGCAGCGAAGAAGAACTGCAGCGAGCGAGACACCTGCTGGACCACTGCGTCCTTGAACGGCTGCAACACTTCACTGTCGTAGTCATCCGGAAGACCGCCCTGCTTCTTGGCGAGCCCCGCTTCTTCGACGGACAGGCCATAGCGACGCTGGATCTCCTCGGTGAGCTGGCGCCCGCCGAAAAGCTGCTCGCGGCTGTAGATGGTCCGGCCGTTGTGCAGGACGCTCAGGGTCGTCATGGTCGCCCCGATATCCACGACGGCGACCGTCAGTTCGTCGCTTCCGTTGCCCAGTTGCGCGGCGAGAAGGCCGTAGGCACGTTCCAGCGCATAGGCTTCGACGTCGACGACCTTGGCGGTCAGGCCCGCCAGGGCCAGAGCAGCTTCACGGACCTCGACGTTCTCCTTGCGGCACGCGGCAAGGAGCACATCGACCCGCTCAGGGTTGCGCGCGGAAGCACCCTGTACCTCGAAGTCGATAGCGACCTCTTCGAGCGGGTATGGGATGTACTGGTCCGCCTCGATCTTCAGCTGATTCTCCAACTCATCGTCGGAAAGCCCAGCATCCATCTCGATCGTCTTGGTGATTACAGCGGAGCCCGCGACCGCTACGGCCACGGACTTTGAACTGGCCTTGGCCTTGCCGAGAACACGAGACAACGCCTGGCCGACCCCCTCCAGTTCGGCGATGTTCTTTTCGACCACAGCATTCGGTGGGAGCGGCTCGACGGCGTAGGCCTCTACCTTGTAGCGGCTTCCCGAGCGACTCAATTCAAGGAGCTTGACTGAAGTCGAGCTTATGTCGATCCCCAGCAGCGTATTCGCTTTCTTGTTGAAGAGCCCTAGCACGACCGATTTCCTATCAGCATCCGAGACTTACGGACGATTTATGTTTTTCCACATTAAATAACAGTCTTGACAGAAGCGCAAATGGCTACCCGGGAAAAAAAACGCATATAATGTGAACAGTTTTTCCCTTTTAAGATCTGCTTCCGCTTAACTCATTCTTTTATCTGGAAATCCAAGAGCCTTGATACGCCTGCTGAAGTTTTTCTGGTGGTCCTGCGTCGCCGTTTTTTGTGGGCTGTTGCTCAGTTTCAGCGGCGCTTACCTCTACCTTAGCCCGACTCTTCCTTCTGTCGATTCCCTGCGCAGCATCCAGCTGCAGATCCCGCTGCGCGTGTACAGCAGCGACGGCAAGCTCATCGCCGAGTTCGGCGAAATGCGCCGTGCGCCCATTCGTTTCGCGGACATACCACCGGAATTCATCCAGGCATTGTTGGCTGCCGAGGATGACAACTTCGCCAACCATTATGGCGTCGACCTCACCAGCCTGGTGCGCGCTGCCACGCAATTATTGAAGAGCGGCCATATTCAGAGCGGCGGCAGCACCATCACCATGCAGGTGGCGAAGAACTACTTCCTCACCAGCGAGAGAAGTTTCTCCAGAAAGATCAATGAAATACTTCTCGCCCTGCAGATCGAGCGGGAGCTCAGCAAGGATGAAATCCTCGAGCTCTACGTGAACAAGATCTACCTGGGCAACCGCGCCTACGGCATCGAAGCCGCCGCCCAGGTCTACTACGGCAAGTCCATCCGCGACGTCAGCCTGGCGCAGATGGCGATGATCGCCGGACTGCCCAAGGCACCTTCGCGCTTCAATCCCCTGGTCAACCCGACTCGCAGCAAGGAGCGTCGCGATTGGATCCTCGGCCGCATGTTCAAGCTGGGCCGTATCGACCAGGCCCGCTACGACCAGGCGATAGCCGAGCCGATCGACGCCAGCTACCACGTACCGACGCCGGAAGTGAACGCCCCCTACGTCGCCGAGATGGCCCGCGCCGAAATGGTCGGCCGCTACGGCAGCGATGCCTATACCGAAGGCTTCCGCGTCACCACCACGGTACCGAGCGACCTGCAGGAAGCAGCCAACAATGCACTGCGCAGCGGCCTGATCGAATACGACCAGCGCCACGGCTACCGAGGCCCGGAATCGCGCTTCCCCGGCATGACCCGCGAGAGCTGGGCCCAGGAGCTGGCCAAGCAGAAGTTCATCGGCGGCCTGGAGCCTGCGATCGTCACCCAGGTGGAGAAGAGCGGCCTCCTCGTGCTCACCCGTAGCGGCAAGGAAGAAGCCGTGGGCTGGGACAGCATGAAATGGGCCCGCCCCTTCCTCAACACCAACAGCCTAGGTCCGCGCCCCCAGCAGCCCGCCGATGTCGCGCAGGTAGGCGACCTGATCCGCGTCCAGCGGCAGGCGGACGGCACGCTGTTGTTCGTCCAGCAACCAGCGGCGCAGAGTGCCCTGGTATCCCTGGACCCGCAGAACGGCGCGATCCGCTCGCTGGTCGGCGGCTTCTCGTTCGAGCAGAGCAACTACAACCGCGCAGTCCAGGCCAAGCGCCAGCCGGGCTCCAGCTTCAAGCCGTTCCTCTACAGTGCGGCACTGGATAACGGCTTCACCGCCGCCAGCCTGGTGAACGACGCCCCGATCGTCTTCGTCGACGAATACCTGGACAAGGTCTGGCGCCCGAAGAACGACAACAACACCTTCCTCGGCCCGATCCGCCTGCGCGAAGCGCTGTACAAGTCGCGCAACCTGGTATCGATCCGCCTGCTCCAGGCGGTGGGCATCGAGTACGCGCTGAACTACATGAGCCGCTTCGGCTTCAACAAACAGGAGTTGCCGCGCAACCTGTCCCTGGCCCTGGGCACCGCAACCCTCACGCCGATGGAGATCGCCAGCGGCTGGAGCACCTTCGCCAACGGTGGATACAAGATCCAGCCCTACCTGATCGAACGCATCGAGAGCCGTGACGGCAAGGTCATCTTCACCGCCAACCCGCCGACCGTGCCGAAGAACGACGCCCCTGACACGCAAGTCGCCCAGACCGTCGCCGCGCCGGATACCCGCCTTCCCGGCGCCGAGCAGCAGGAACCCGCGGTCGCCGAGCGCATCGTCGATGCACGTACCACCTACATCCTCACCAGCATGCTGCAGGATGTGATCAAGCGCGGAACCGGCCGGCGCGCCCTGGCCATGGGGCGCGGGGACATAGCTGGCAAGACCGGCACCACCAACGAATCCAAGGACAGCTGGTTCTCCGGCTACAACGCGGACTATGTGACTACCGTCTGGGTCGGCTTCGACCAGCCGGAGAGCCTAGGCCGCCACGAATACGGCGGCACCGTGGCCCTGCCCATCTGGATGACCTACATGAGCGCAGCCCTGAAGGACAAGCCGGAGCACGTGCTGCCCGAGCCCGAAGGCCTGCTCACCCTGCGCATCGACCCACTCAGCGGTCGCGCTGCAGTCCCGGGGACGCCCAACGCGTTCTTCGAACTGTTCAAGAGCGAAGATTCGCCGCCACCCATGAGCGAATTCGATCCGGGCATGAGCGCACCGGGCAGCCCGCTGCCCGCCGACGAGGCAGCCCCCATCGATCTGTTCTGATCGCCTCGACGACAACAAGAAGCCCGCCTCGGCAGCGGGCTTTTTGTTGCCCGAAGGAAATCGCACCCAATAAAAAACCCGCCGTGAGGCGGGTTCTTCATCGACCAGGCCGATCAGCCGTTGAACACGTCTTCCACCGACTTCAGCGGATAGTGTTTCGGGTAGGGCAGGGTCGCGACACCGGACTCGATGGCAGCCTTGGCCACGGCATCGGACACCACGGTGATCAGGCGCTTGTCCATGGGCTTCGGAATGATGTACTCACGACCGAACTCGAGGGACGCGACGCCGTATGCATCGCATACATCCTTGGGAACCGGCTCCTTGGCCAGGTCGCGAAGGGCCAGGGCAGCAGCGATCTTCATCTCTTCGTTGATGCGGGTGGCGCGAACGTCCAGGGCACCACGGAAGATGAAGGGGAAGCCCAGCACGTTGTTGACCTGGTTCGGATAGTCCGAGCGGCCGGTGGCCATGATCACGTCATTGCGGGTCGCGTGTGCCAGTTCCGGCTGGATTTCCGGGTCCGGGTTGGAGCAGGCGAAGACGATCGGGTTCGGCGCCATGCGCTTCAGGTCTTCGGCGCTCAGCAGGTTGGCGCCCGACAGGCCGACGAACACGTCCGCGCCATCCAGTGCATCCGACAGGGTGCGCTTGGGGGTTTCATGGGCGAAGACCGCCTTGTACTGGTTCAGGTCATCACGACCGGCATGGATGACACCCTTGCGGTCGATCATGAAGATGTTCTCGACCTTCGCACCCATGCTCACCAGCAGCTTCATGCAGGAGATGGCCGCAGCGCCGGCGCCCAGGCAGACGATCTTGGCTTCCGGCAGGCTCTTGCCGGCGATCTCCAAGGCATTGAGCATGCCGGCAGCGGTCACGATGGCGGTGCCGTGCTGGTCATCGTGGAAGACCGGGATGTCGCATTGTTCGATCAGGGTGCGCTCGATCTCGAAGCACTCGGGCGCCTTGATGTCTTCAAGGTTGATGCCACCGAAGGTGATGGAGATGCGCTTGACGGTATCGATGAAGGCCTGGGGGCTCTCGGCATCGACTTCGATGTCGAACACGTCGACACCGGCGAAGCGCTTGAACAGCACGCCCTTGCCTTCCATGACCGGCTTGGAGGCCAGCGGGCCGAGGTTGCCGAGGCCGAGAATCGCGGTGCCATCGGAGATCACTGCCACCAGGTTGCCCTTGCCGGTGTACTTGAAGGCCAGCTCCGGATCGCGGGCGATCTCGCGGACGGGCTCGGCCACGCCCGGGCTGTAGGCCAGCGACAGGTCGCGGGCGGTGGCGGTCGGCTTGGTCAGCTCGACGCTGAGTTTCCCGGGACGGGGCTGGGCGTGGTACTCGAGAGCGGCAGTTTTCAGATCAGACATTTTGGCATTCCGCTTTTACTGTTGTGACAGACGGACGGGCGAGGATACGCAAGATACCGGGGGCCTACAAGACTGTTCAGTCACGCCACGTCAAGCCCTCTAACGTACGACTTTAAGCCAATCCCCGGCCTTGGGCTCGCCGATTGGATACAAATTATTGATCAATCGGATACGATTTTCCAGCTCCGCCTGATCCCCTGCCGCCCCACTGGCGCGAACGATGCCGGCTACGGTTTCCGCAGCCTTCACCTGGACCAGATGCAACCTCGGCGGCTGCGCCAGGGCCCTCTCCTCGGGCTTGAGGGCGCGGAAGCTGTGAATGACGGAAAGGAACCGGGCATCTTCGGTTTCCAGGGAAGCCCTGCCCTTCATGCCGGCGATAAACAGATACGCCTGATCCCCTTTGAAGACGACAGCCACACGTCGGGCGGAATTGCCGGGGACCACCGCCGTCACACCGATGATGCCGTCCTGGCTGAAGGTCTCCTCCATCACCAGGCGCTGGCGTCCGGCGCGCTGGTGCAGCAACTCGGACGGCGTCAGCCCCGGCGTGCGCTCCGCCAGCTGCATGGCGATGAAGGCCTGCTCATCACGAGGATGGCCGATCAGCACTTCCGGGCGGTTCACCAGCTCCCAGCCGTCGGGGTAACGCAGCGTGAAGTCCAGTCCGACGTGATAGAACTGCTGCCCACGGCGGATGCCCGTATCGGCCGAATCACCGAAGGGCATGCCGTCGATGGCCTTCAGGTAAGCCTCGCGATTGACCTCCTGCTGCCCACCGGCCAGGGCGCGTGCCGGCCCGACCACCTGCTGCAGGCGCGTATCGTTATCCGGGTGGGTATCGAAGACGCCGTGATAGCTGCCCGCTTCGGGCACTTCCTGCCCCTTGCGCTTCGCTTCGTCGCGCGCGAACACCTCCTGGTTCTTCAGCACCTTGACCACCTCGATCATCGCCTGGGGGTCATAGCCACTGCGGGCCAGGTACTGCGCCCCGAGTCCGTCGGCCTGCAGCTCCATGTCGCGGCCATAGCCCCGAACCATCGCGCCACCCAGCACATTGGTCAGGTCGCCCGCCGCACTGACGCCGGTACCGATGGCGACCGCCTGGCCAAGGATGTTCCAGGCCTGGGACTGGCTCTGCTGTTGCACGCTGTGCCGAGCCGTGACGTGCCCCACCTCGTGCGCCAGCACGGCCGCCAGCTCCGCTTCGGAGTTCAGGTAGGCCATCAGGCCGCGATGTATATAGATGTAGCCACCCGGCAGGGCGAAGGCGTTGATGTCCGGTGAATCGACCACCGTGAAGATGTAGTTGAGGTTGGCACGATGGCTGTGCCGCGCCACGCGCTCCCCCACCCGCTGCACATAGGCTTGCAGCCGATCATCGGCATAGCGGGGGAATTCCTTCTGGATCTGCTGGTTGTAGCGGCTGCCAAGGTCGAGCTCCTGGCTTTCGCTCATCATCACGAAATTGCGCTCCCCGGTAGCCGGGTTGACGGCGCAGCCGGTGAGAAGACACAGCAGCAGGCCTAACAGCAGAATCGGCAAAGCGGGCATGGATCACCTCGGCGACCGCTTGCGCAACCACTGCGTCCTGCGGGGCTAAGCGGCTTTTTACGCCGCCCCGGCTAGCCGGTCAATCGCCGGCCCGGACACGCCAGGACTGAACGCCAGAAACGAAAAAGGCGCCCATTGGGCGCCTTTCTCTGCACAGCTGGAAGGGCTTCGTCGAAGCCTCCCCGGTCACTCGGTCGCTTACTTGGCGCCGAATACACCGAAACGCTGCTTGAAGCGATCGATACGGCCGCCGGTGTCCAGGACCTTCTGCTTGCCGGTGTAGAACGGGTGGCACTCGGAGCACACGTCGAGGCTGATGTTCTTGGCCAGGGTGGAGCGGGTCTTGATGACGTTACCGCAGCTGCAGGTAGCTTCGATCGCTACGTATTCGGGATGGATTTCCGGTTTCATGGCTTGATCCTCAGGTCTGGCGTGCCGCCACCCGACCCTATGTCGAGCACCGCACGGAAACAGGCGCAGGATCATACCAGAGCCGCGCCGTCACGCAAGTCGGCCGCCGAGCCCGGCGACGTGCGGCCGTGCTAGGATCGCTCCGCCCGATCGGAGACCCCCGTGCCCAACGCCATCCTGCGCCTTGCCCTGCCCTCGCCCCTGCGCCGCCTGTTCGACTACCGCGCGCCCGCCGGCGTCCCGGCCAGGCAACTGCAGCCCGGCGTGCGCCTGCGCGTGCCCTTCGGCCGGCGCGAGGTGATCGGCGTACTGGTGGAAGTGGCCGAGCACAGCGAGGTGCCGGACGACAAGCTGCGCCCCGCCCTGGAGCTGCTCGACCAGAAGCCCCCGCTGCCCGCCGAGCTGTTCAAGCTCTGCCTGTGGACCGCCCAGTACTACCAGCACAGCCTTGGCGACACTCTCAGCTGGGCGCTGCCTGTGCTACTGCGCCAGGGCGAGCCCGCCGAAGCCCGCCAGGAGCGCTTCTGGCACGCCAGCGAAGGGGCTCGCGCCGACGATCCGCGCCTGGCCCGCGCGCCGCGCCAGCGCCAGGCACTGACCACCCTCGCCCAGCACCCCCATGGCGTCGCCCACCAATTGCTCAGCCAGTTGCAACTGAACAAGGACAGTCTCGACCTGCTGCTGGAAAAAGGCCTGGTCTACATCGAGACCCGCCGTGGAACGGCCGCGCCGCGCCACGAGCACTGGCTGGCGCAGGCCGAGTTGCCGCTCAACGCCGAGCAGCGCGCCGCCTACGACGCCGTGTTCTCCACATTCGGCCAGTTCAATGCCTTCCTCCTGGCCGGCGTCACCGGCAGCGGCAAGACCGAGGTCTACCTGCAACTGATCCGCGAAACCCTCGCCGCCGGCAAGCAGGCCCTGGTGCTGATCCCGGAGATCAACCTCGGCCCGCAGACGCTCGAACGCTTCTCCCGACGCTTCAACGCCCGCATCGCCCTGCTGCACTCCGCCGTCAACGACCGCGAGCGCCTGGACGCCTGGCTCGCCGCCCGCGACGGCGAGGCCGACATCATCATCGGCACGCGCTCCGCGCTGTTCACGCCGATGAAGAACCCCGGCCTGATCATCATCGACGAAGAACACGACGCCTCCTACAAACAGCAGGAAGGCCTGCGCTACCACGCCCGCGACCTGGCCCTGGTGCGGGCGCGGCAGGAGAACATCCCCATCCTCCTCGGCTCCGCCACGCCGTCGCTGGAAAGCCTGCAGAACGCCCACGCCGGCCGCTACGGCCTGCTACGCCTGACCCAGCGTGCCGGCGGTGCCCGCCAGCCGCGCTTCCTGCGCCTGGACATCAAGAGCCGCCCGCTGGACTCCGGCATTTCCGGGCCGCTGCAACAGGCCATCGAGCAGACCCTCAAGGCCGGCCAGCAAGTGCTGGTGTTCCTCAATCGCCGCGGCTTCGCCCCGACCCTGCTGTGCCACGACTGCGGCTGGATCAGCCAGTGCCCGCGCTGCGACGCGCGCATGACCCTGCACCAGCGCTCCGGCGAACTGCGCTGCCACCATTGCGGCCACACCCAGCGCCAGCCCCGCGCCTGCCCGGACTGCGCCAAGGTCGACCTGCGCCCCGTCGGAGCCGGCACCGAGCGCGCGGAAGAGCGCCTGAACATCCTTTTCCCGGGCGTCCCCGTGCTGCGCATCGACCGCGACAGCACCGCGCGCAAGGACGCCATGAACAAACTCTTCGCCACCATCAACAAAGGCGAACCCTGCATCCTCGTGGGCACCCAGATGCTCGCCAAGGGGCACCACTTCCCCCGCGTCACCCTGGTGGCGATCCTCGATGCCGACGGCGGGCTGTTCTCCGCCGACTTCCGCGCCAGCGAGCGCATGGCCCAGCTCATCGTCCAGGTGGCGGGCCGCGCGGGCCGGGCGGAAGAGCCGGGCCGGGTGATCATCCAGACCCACCTCGCCGACCACCCGCTGCTGGTGCAACTCACCGAGGAGGGCTACTTCGCCTTCGCCGAGCAGGCCCTGTCCGAGCGCCGCGCGGCCGGTCTGCCGCCCTTCGCCCACCTGGCCCTGCTGCGTGCCGAGGCGCACAAGCCCGGGCAGGCCGAGGAATTTCTCGATGCCGCCTGCGCCGAAGCGGAACATTTGCTCGCCGAACAGGGTCTGTCCGGCATCGAGTTGCTCGGCCCGGTGCCAGCCCCCATGGAGCGCCGCGCCGGCAAGCACCGCGCGCAATTGCTGGTCCAGGCCAATGCCCGCGCCAGCCTGCACCGCCTGCTGACACCCTGGAGCCTGGCCCTGGAGCAACTGCCCGGCGGGCGGGCCGTGCGCTGGTCGCTGGATATCGACCCGATCGACCTTTTCTAGCGGCAGGTCGCACCCCCAGGGCCTCCACAGGGGGGGTCCAGCACGCGGCCTGGCGCGCGGCGCTTGAAGCTGCGGGCTCAGCCCGCCGATAATGCCCAGTTTTCAACCAGCGCCCAGGCGCCGCCGCACACCGGCCGAGAGCAGAACATGAAAGACACCATTCGCCAGCTGATCCAGCAAGCCCTGACCCGTCTCGCCAGCGAAGGCGTGCTGCCCGAAGGCCTGGCTCCCACCATCCAGGTGGAGAACACCAAGGACAAGACCCACGGCGACTTCGCCAGCAACATCGCCATGATGCTGGCCAAGCCGGCCGGCCTGAAGCCGCGCGACCTGGCCGAGAAGCTGATCGCCGCCCTGCCCCAGGACGACCAGGTGAGCAAGGTGGAGATCGCCGGCCCCGGCTTCCTCAACTTCTTCCAGAACACCCAGGCCCTGGCCCAGCGCCTCGACGCCGCCCTGGCCGACGCCCGGCTGAACGTGCGCAAGGCCGGCCCGGCGCAGCGCGTGGTCGTCGACCTCTCCGCCCCCAACCTGGCCAAGGAGATGCATGTCGGCCACCTGCGCTCCACCATCATCGGTGACGGCGTGGCCCGCGTGCTGGAGTTCCTCGGCGACGAGGTGATCCGCCAGAACCACGTGGGCGACTGGGGCACCCAGTTCGGCATGCTGCTGGCCTACATGCAGGAGCAGCCGGTGGGCAGCGATGCCGAGCTGTCGGACCTGGAAGGTTTCTACCGCGCCGCCAAGAAGCGCTTCGACGAATCCAGCGAATTCGCCGACCGCGCCCGCGAGCTGGTGGTCAAGCTGCAGGCCGGCGATGAAGAGTGCCTGCGCCTGTGGAACCGCTTCAACGACATCTCCCTCAGCCACTGCCAGGCCGTATACGACCGCCTGGGCGTGAAACTGACCATGGCCGACGTCAAGGGCGAGAGCGCCTACAACGACGACCTCGCCAACGTGGTCGCCGACCTGCGCGCCAAGGGCCTGCTCACCGAAAGCGACGGCGCGCTCTGCGTGTTCATGGACGAGTTCAAGAACGCCGAAGGCGACCCGCTGCCGCTGATCGTGCAGAAGGCCGGCGGCGGCTACCTCTACGCCACCACCGACCTCGCCGCCACCCGCTACCGCAGCGGCGTGCTCAAGGCCGACCGCGCCCTCTACTTCGTCGACCAGCGCCAGGCCCTGCACTTCCAGATGGTCTTCGCCGCCGCGCGACTGGCCGGCTTCGTGCGCCCCGAGTTCGAGATGGAGCACATGGGCTTCGGCACCATGAACGGCGCCGACGGCAAGCCCTTCAAGACCCGCGACGGCGGCACCATTAAGCTCATCGACCTGCTCGACGAGGCCGAAGAGCGCGCCTACGCCCTGGTCAAGGAGAAGAACCCGGAGCTGGACGAGGCCGAGCTGCGCCAGATCGGCCGCGCCGTCGGCATCGGCGCCGTGAAGTACGCCGACCTCTCCAAGCACCGCACCAGCGACTACAGCTTCAACTTCGAGCAGATGCTGAGCTTCGAGGGCAACACCGCGCCCTACCTGCTCTATGCCTACACCCGTACCGCCAGCGTGTTCCGCAAGCTGGGCAAGGGCATCGACGAGATCGGCGGGCAGATCGTCCTCGCTGCCGAGCAGGAGCAGGCCCTGGCGGCCAAGCTCGCGCAGTTCGCCGACATCCTCAACAACGTCGCCGCCAAGGGCGTGCCGCACATCCTCTGCACCTACCTGTACGACCTGGCCGGCCTGTTCTCCAGCTTCTACGAGAACTGCCCGATCCTCGCCGCCGAGGACGAAGCCACCCAGCAGAGCCGCCTGCGCCTCGCCGCGCTGACCGGCCGCACCCTCAAGCAGGGCCTGGAGCTGCTCGGCCTGCAAACCCTGGAACGCATGTAACGGACTATGGCGAAGAAGAAAGCAGCACCCAAGCGCGGGGCCAGCCGCTACCAGGCGCCGCCGAAGAAGCCGGTGCCCGGCTGGGTCTGGCTGGTGATGGGCCTGGTCATCGGCGGCTTCGTGGTCATGCTGATGAAGCTCGAGCCGGGTCGCGACGACATCCGTCGCACCAAGCCCGAGCAGCAGGCGGCGAACGGCAAGCCGACGCCGCGCCCGCAACCGGGTGGCCAGCCACAAACCCAGGCCACGCCGGAACCGGCCAAGCCCAAGTACGACTTCTACACGCTGCTGCCGGAATCCGAGGTCATCGTGCCGCCGGACGCCCTGCCCAAGGACCCGCCGCCGACGCCCCCCACCCAGCCGGTGACGCCCGAGGAAGCGGCGAAGATCGACGCCGCCCGCGCCGAGGCCGCCCTCGCCGGCCAGGTGCCGCCGCCCCCACCCACCGTGGCCAAGGCGCCGGTGACCCAGTTCTTCCTGCAGGCCGGCTCGTTCCGCAAGAAGGATGACGCCGATCGCGTGCGCGCGCAGATCATCCTGCTGGGCCAGAACGTCCAGGTGGAGTCCGGCACCGTGCGCGAGGAAACCTGGTACCGCGTGCTCGTCGGCCCCTTCGCCAGCCGCGAGCAACTGGCCGGCGCGCAGAAACAGCTGGCCGGCAGCGGCTTCGGTAATCTCCTGTTGCAACAACGGCAGGTACGCTGATCGGCCAATCGCAGGCGCGCGGTTGAAAAGCCGCGCCGCCTCCCCCATCTGGGTTTCCATTCGGGCATTTCGCCCCGCTGCGTGGAGACTCCCCCTTGACCACCATCGTTTCAGTCCGCCGCAACGGCAAAGTCGTCATGGGCGGCGACGGCCAGGTTTCCCTCGGCAACACCGTGATGAAAGGCAACGCCAAGAAGGTGCGCCGCCTCTACCACGGCCAGGTCCTGGCCGGCTTCGCCGGTGCCACCGCAGATGCCTTCACCCTGTTCGAACGCTTCGAAGGCCAATTGGAAAAACACCAGGGCCACCTCGTCCGCGCCGCCGTCGAGCTGGCCAAGGACTGGCGCACCGACCGCTCCCTCAGCCGCCTGGAAGCCATGCTCGCCGTGGCCAACAAGGACGCCTCGCTGATCATCACCGGCAATGGCGATGTGGTCGAACCCGAGCACGGCCTGATCGCCATGGGCTCCGGCGGCGGTTTCGCCCAGGCCGCGGCCACCGCGCTGCTGCAGCGCACCGAGCTGTCCGCCCGCGAGATCACCGAGACCGCCTTGAACATCGCCGGCTCCATCTGCGTGTTCACCAACCAGAACCTCACCATCGAGGAGCTGGACGCCGCCGAGTGAGGCCGTCCAGACCGGAGTTTCCGTACATGTCCATGACCCCCCGCGAGATCGTCCACGAACTCAACCGCCACATCATCGGCCAGGACGACGCCAAGCGCGCCGTGGCCATCGCCCTGCGCAACCGCTGGCGGCGCATGCAGCTGCCGGTCGAGCTGCGCGCCGAGGTGACGCCGAAGAACATCCTGATGATCGGCCCGACCGGCGTCGGCAAGACCGAGATCGCCCGCCGCCTGGCCAAGCTGGCCAACGCGCCCTTCCTCAAGGTCGAGGCCACCAAGTTCACCGAAGTGGGCTATGTGGGCCGTGACGTCGAATCGATCATTCGCGACCTGGCCGATGCCGCCGTGAAGATGATGCGCGAGCAGGAGATGCACAAGGTGCGCTTCCGCGCCGAGGACGCCGCCGAGGACCGCATCCTCGACGCCCTGCTGCCGCCGGCCCGCAGCGGCTTCGGCGACGAGCCGCAACGCGAGGACTCCAACACCCGCCAGCTGTTCCGCAAGCGCCTGCGCGAAGGCCAGCTGGACGACAAGGAGATCGACATCGAAGTGGCCGAAAGCCCCGCCGGCGTCGAGATCATGGCCCCGCCCGGCATGGAGGAGATGACCAGCCAGCTGCAGAATCTCTTCTCCAACATGGGCAAGGGCAAGCGCAAGAGCCGCAAGCTCAAGGTCAAGGAAGCGCTGAAACTGGTGCGTGACGAGGAAGCCGCGCGCCTGGTCAACGAAGAGGAACTCAAGGCCCGCGCCCTGGAAGCGGTGGAGCAGAACGGCATCGTCTTCATCGACGAGATCGACAAGGTCGCCAAGCGCGGCAACGTCGGCGGCGCCGATGTCTCCCGCGAGGGCGTGCAGCGCGACCTGCTGCCGCTGATCGAAGGCTGCACCGTCAACACCAAGCTGGGCATGGTCAAGACCGACCACATCCTGTTCATCGCCTCCGGCGCCTTCCACCTGTCCAAGCCCAGCGACCTGGTGCCCGAACTGCAGGGCCGCCTGCCGATCCGGGTCGAGCTCAAGGCGCTCTCGCCCGAAGACTTCGAGCGCATCCTCACCGAGCCGCATGCCTCGCTGACCGAGCAGTACAGCGCACTGCTGAAGACCGAAGGCCTGAACATCGAGTTCGCGCCCGAAGGCATCAAGCGCCTGGCCGAAATCGCCTGGCAGGTCAACGAGAAGACCGAGAACATCGGTGCCCGCCGCCTGCACACGCTGCTGGAGCGCCTGCTGGAGGAAGTCTCCTTCAGCGCCGGCGACCTGGCCGCCCAGCACGACGAGAAACCGATCCTGATCGACGCCGCCTACGTCAACAGCCACCTCGGCGAGCTGGCGAAGGACGAAGACCTGTCGCGGTATATTCTCTAAAGTTCAAAGCCTGAAGCGGGAAGCCTGAAGAAGGAGCCCTTCCCGCTTCAAGCTTCAAGCTTCAAGCTTCAAGAACCGCTGACACCCGGACTAGCACCCATGCGCCTTCCCACTTCGATCGAATTGCACAAAGCCTCCCGCACCCTGGTGCTGGGCTATGGCGATGCGCGCTACAGCCTGCCCGCCGAATTCCTGCGGGTGCATTCGCCGTCGGCCGAGGTGCAGGGCCACGGCAAGCCGATCCTGCAGTACGGCAAGGCGCGGGTCGCGCTCACCGGCGTCGAACCGGCGGGCAACTATGCCCTGAAACTGGTCTTCGACGATGGCCACGACAGCGGCCTCTTCACCTGGGATTACCTCTTCGAGCTCGCCACCCGCCAGGACGAACTCTGGAAGGACTACCTGGAGCAGCTTGCAGCCGCCGGCCGCTCCCGCGATCCCGACGAAAGCGTCGTCCGCCTGATGCTCTGATCCGGTGCACCGGCCAGCCCCCTTCTGGCCAGGCCGCACAAGGTTAGAGCGCATTTTCTAGAACCCCGCGACATACTCCCTCCGCGCGCGCCCGTCCCCGGGCCAGCTTGCGCAAATCCACAAACTCGGGTAACCAAGAACTGGCAGGTTCCATGCATTTGGCAACCACAGGTTCATAGAAATCGGCGAAGTTCTCTTCGCACCCCCGGTAACCCGAGCAGTACCAGGCACGCTTAACTGTCCCGTACAGCAGTCACCCGGTATCCGCCTCTGGACAATGGAGCGTCGTAGATGAGCAACAAGAACAATGAAGACCTGCAGCGACAAGCCTCGGAGAACACCCTGGGCCTGAACCCGGTGATCGGCATCCGTGGCAAGGATCTGCTGACCTCCGCGCGCATGGTCATGCTGCAGGCCATCAAGCAGCCCTTCCACAGTGCCAAGCACGTCGCCCATTTCGGGGTCGAGCTGAAGAATGTCCTGCTCGGCTCCTCCGCCTTGCAACCCGAAGCCGACGACCGTCGCTTCGCTGACCCGGCCTGGAGCCAGAACCCCCTCTACAAGCGTTACCTGCAGACCTACCTGGCCTGGCGCAAGGAACTGCACCAGTGGATCGAGCACAGCGACCTGTCCGCATCCGACACCAGCCGCGGCCACTTCGTGATCAACCTGATGACCGAAGCCATGGCCCCCACCAACACCATGGCCAACCCGGCGGCGGTGAAACGCTTCTTCGAGACCGGCGGCAAGAGCCTGCTCGACGGCCTCTCGCACCTGGCCAAGGACCTGGTGAACAACGGTGGCATGCCCAGCCAGGTGAACATGGACGCCTTCGAGGTCGGCAAGAACCTCGCCACCACCGAGGGGGCGGTGGTGTTCCGCAACGACGTGCTGGAGCTGATCCAGTACAAGCCCATCACCGAGCAGGTGCACGAGCGCCCGCTGCTGGTGGTGCCGCCGCAGATCAACAAGTTCTACGTCTTCGACCTGTCCCAGGAGAAGAGCCTGGCGCGCTTCAACCTGCGCAACGGCATCCAGACCTTCATCGTCAGCTGGCGCAACCCGACCAAGGCCCAGCGCGAGTGGGGCCTGTCGACCTACATCGAAGCGCTCAAGGAAACCATCGAGGTGGTGCTGAAGATCACCGGCGCCAAGGACCTCAACATGCTCGGCGCCTGCTCCGGCGGCATCACCACCGTCGCCCTCCTGGGCCACTACCAGGCGATCGGCGAGCACAAGGTGCACGCCTTCACCCAACTGGTCAGCGTGCTCGACTTCAACCTCGACACCCAGGTCGCGCTGTTCGCCGACGAAACCACCCTGGAAGCCGCCAAGCGCCGCTCGTACCAGTCCGGCGTGCTCGAAGGCAAGGACATGGCCAAGGTCTTCGCCTGGATGCGCCCCAACGACCTGATCTGGAACTACTGGGTGAACAACTACCTGCTCGGCAACGAGCCGCCGGTGTTCGACATCCTCTACTGGAACAACGACACCACGCGCCTGCCCGCGGCCTTCCACGGCGAGCTGGTGGAGATGTTCAAGACCAACCCGCTGACACGCCCCGATGCGCTGGAGGTCTGCGGCACCCCGATCGACCTGAAGAAGGTCACCTGCGACTTCTTCTGCGTCGCCGGCACCACCGACCACATCACCCCCTGGGAAGCCTGCTACCGCTCCGCCCGCCTGCTGGGCGGCAAATGCGAGTTCGTGCTGTCCAACAGCGGGCACATCCAGAGCATCCTCAACCCCCCGGGCAACCCCAAGGCACGCTTCTCGACCAACAGCGAGATGCCGGTGGACCCGAAGGAATGGCAGGAGAACGCCACCAAGCACGCCGACTCCTGGTGGCTGTACTGGCAGGCCTGGCTGGCGGAGCGTTCGGGCAAGACCAAGAAGGCCAGCTTCACCCTCGGCAACAAGGCGTACCCGGCCGGCGAGGCATCGCCCGGGACCTATGTCCACGAACGTTGATCGCGCGGCTCGCGCATTGCTGCCCTGGCACCCGGACGTGCCGACCAGGCCCACCGCCAAGACCGGCGGCGGCCTGAACCAGGCTTGGCCTGGCGCTACAGGGAGGCCCCTCGCGGGTGCCTCCCGTCGTTTCAATCCATAGGGGCCAGCGCATGCCGCAACCTTTCGTCTTCCGCACCATCGACCTCGATGGCCAGACCATCCGCACCGCCGTCAGGCCCGGCAAGGACCACCTGACACCGCTGCTGATCTTCAACGGCATCGGTGCCAACCTCGAGCTGGTGTTCCCCTTCGTCCAGGCGCTCGACCCGGACCAGGAGGTGATCGCCTTCGACGTCCCCGGTGTCGGCGGCTCGTCCACCCCGAGCAAGCCCTATCGCTTCCCCGGCCTGGCCAAGCTCGCCGCACGCATGCTCGACTACCTGAACTACGGCCAGGTCAATGCCATCGGCGTGTCCTGGGGCGGCGCCCTGGCGCAGCAGTTCGCCCACGACTACCCCGAGCGCTGCAAGAAGCTGATCCTCGCCGCCACGTCGGCCGGCGCGATCATGGTGCCCGGCAAGCCCAAGGTGCTCTGGCGCATGGCCAGCCCGCGTCGCTACATCCAGCCGTCCTACGGCGTGCACATCGCGCCGGACATCTACGGTGGCGCCTTCCGGCGCGACCCGACCCTGGCGATGGCCCACGCCAGCAAGGTGCGCTCCTCGGGCAAGCTCGGCTACTACTGGCAACTGTTCGCCGGCCTCGGCTGGACCAGCATCCACTGGCTGCACCGCATCCGCCAACCGACCCTGGTCCTGGCCGGCGACGACGACCCGATCATCCCGCTGGTGAACATGCGCATGCTCGCCTGGCGCATTCCCAACTCGGAACTCCATGTCATCGACGACGGCCACCTGTTCCTCGTGACCCGGGCGGAGACGGTGGCGCCGATCATCATGAAGTTCCTCGCCCAGGAGCGTCAGCGAGCGATCATCCATCCGCAGCCCATGCAACTGCGCAATCCCTGAAACCCATGCGCGCCGGCGGCTCCGCTCCATGATGGGGCGGAGCCAGCGCATTCGCCCCTCCAGGAGCCGTTTGTAACGAACTTGAATTTCCAGCGCAGTAGTCTGGAATGCACCTATTGCGCTCAGTGGTACGAGCCTTGCCTAACCCTCCTTGACGACGGATTGATTACGGAGTGTTGCCCCCATGCGAGAGAAACAGGTGTCGGGTGCCTTGCCGGTCCCCGCTAACTACATGAACGCGCAGAGCGCGATCGTCGGCTTGCGAGGCAAGGACCTGGCCTCCACCGTCCGCACCCTTGCCCTGCAGGGGCTCAAGCACCCCGTGCACAGCGCCCGGCACGTGCTCGCCTTCGGCGGCCAGCTCGGCCGCGTGCTGATGGGCGACACCCCGCACAAGCCCAATCCCCAGGACGCGCGCTTCGCCGATCCCTCCTGGAGCCACAACCCGTTCTACCGTCGCGGCCTGCAGGCCTACCTGGCCTGGCAGAAACAGCTCTACGCCTGGGTCGAGGACAGCGACCTCAGCGACGATGACCGCGCCCGCGCGCGCTTCGTCCTTGCCCTCGTCAGCGACGCCATGGCGCCGTCCAACAGCCTGCTCAATCCCCTGGCGGTCAAGGAGCTGTTCAACACCGGCGGCCTGAGCCTGATCAACGGCGTGCGCCACCTGTTCGACGACCTGCTGAACAACAACGCCATGCCCAGCCAGGTCAGCAAGCAAGCCTTCGAGATCGGCCGCAACCTGGCCACCACCACCGGCTCGGTGATCTACCGCAACGAGCTGCTGGAGCTGATCCAGTACAAGCCGATGAGCGAG
The DNA here is from genome assembly GCF_003234055.1 of Pseudomonas sp. 57B-090624. NCBI lineage: Bacteria > Pseudomonadati > Pseudomonadota > Gammaproteobacteria > Pseudomonadales > Pseudomonadaceae > Pseudomonas > Pseudomonas sp. 57B-090624. Next base: position 41,011 of record NZ_QKRU01000045.1, on the reverse strand, counting down.
AAGCAGTACCTCAAGCCCCTGCTGATCGTTCCCCCGCAGATCAACAAGTTCTACATCTTCGACCTCTCGCCGGAGAAGAGCTTCGTCCAGTACGCGCTGAAGAACGGCCTGCAGGTGTTCATTGTCAGCTGGCGCAACCCCGATGCCCGCCACCGCGAATGGGGCCTGTCCACTTACGTGCAAGCGCTGGAGCAGGCGGTCGACGTGGCCCGCTCCGTCACCGGCAGCAAGGACGTCAACCTCATGGGGGCCTGTGCCGGGGGCCTGACCATCGCGGCCCTGCAGGGCCACCTCCAGGCCAAGCGCCAGCTGCGCAAGGTCAGCAGCGCCAGCTACCTGGTGAGCCTGCTGGACAGCCAGGTCGACAGCCCCGCCGCACTCTTCGCCGACGAGCAGACCCTGGAGGCGGCCAAGCGCCGCTCCTACCAGCAGGGCGTGCTGGATGGCCGCGACATGGCCAAGATCTTCGCCTGGATGCGTCCCAACGACCTGGTGTGGAACTACTTCGTCAACAACTACCTGCTGGGCCGCCAGCCACCGGCCTTCGACATCCTCTACTGGAACAACGACAACACCCGCCTGCCTGCGGCGCTGCATGGCGACCTGCTGGATTTCTTCAAGCACAACCCGCTCACCCGCGGCGGCGCGCTGGAAATCTGCGGCACCCCGATCGACCTGCAGAAGGTCACGGTGGACAGCTTCAGCGTCGCCGGCATCAACGACCACATCACCCCCTGGGACGCGGTCTATCGCTCGGCACGCCTGCTCGGCGGCGAGAGCCGCTTCGTGCTGTCCAACAGCGGACACATCCAGAGCATCCTCAACCCGCCGGGCAACCCCAAGGCCAACTACCTGGAGAACGGCAAGCTCAGCTCCGACCACCGCGCCTGGTACTACGACGCGAAGAACGTCCAGGGCAGCTGGTGGCCCGAATGGCTGAGCTGGATACAGGCGCGCTCGGGGGAGCAGCGCGAGACCCTGGTCGCCCTCGGCAACCAGGCCCACCCACCCATGGAGGCAGCACCCGGCACCTACGTGCACGTGCGCTGAAGACGTTCGGCTGGCCGGGGCACACCCGGCCGGCCGCATGCACCGACGACAAGAAGACTGGATGAAGACCCGAGACCGGATACTCGAATGCGCCCTGATGCTGTTCAACCGCGAGGGCGAGCCCAACGTCACCACCCTCGAAATCGCCACCGAACTGGGCATCAGCCCGGGCAACCTCTACTACCACTTCCACGGCAAGGAACCCCTGGTGATGGCGCTGCTGGAGCGCTTCCAGGATGAGCTCGCGCCCCTGCTCGACCCACCCGAGGACGTGGAGCTCGGCGTCGAGGACTACTGGCTGTTCCTGCACCTGATCGTCGAGCGCCTGGCGCAGTACCGCTTCCTCTTCCAGGACCTGTCCAACCTCGCCGGGCGGCTGCCCAAGCTGGCCCGTGGCATGCGCAGCTGGCTGAACGCCCTCAAGCGCACCCTGGCCTCGCTGCTGGCACGGCTCAAGGCGCGGGAGCGACTGGTCAGCGATACCGAATCCCTCGGTCAGTTGGTGGAGCAGATCACCCTGACCCTGCTGTTCTCGCTCGACTACCAGCGCATCCTCGGCAACGAAGGGGAAGTACGCCTGGTGGTGTACCAGATCATGATGCTGGTGGCCCCGCACCTGCAGGACGAATCGCGCCAGGCCGCCGAACGCATGGCCCGGCGTTATCTGGAGGCCTGAAACGCAAACGCCCGGCGCAAGGCCGGGCGTCTGTGGTCCCTGGAGATCAGGACTGGCTTGGCGTGCTCGCCGGAGCGGCCGGTGCCGGAGTGGCGGCCGGGGTGCTCGGTGCAGCGGCCGGAGCCGGGGTCGCGGCCGGGGTCGCCGGCTTGGCGGCTGCCGGTTTCGGCGCAGCGGCTTTCTTCACCGCAGGCTTCTTCGCAGCAGGTTTGGCAGCGGGCTTCGCCGCAGGCTTGGCAGCGGCTGCGGGTTTGGCCGCCGCCGGCTTCGCCGCAGGTTTGGCTGCTGCCTTCGCAGCGGGTTTCGCGGCCGGCTTCGCAGCAGGCTTGGCGGCGGCCTTGGCTGCCGGCTTGGCAGCGGCGGTCTTCGCTGCAGGCTTCGCAGCGGCCTTCGCGGCCGGCTTGGCTGCCGGTTTGGCGGCGGGCTTGGCAGCCGGTTTGGCCGCAGCGGTCTTCGCAGCCGGCTTGGCAGCAGGTTTCGCTGCTGCCTTGGCGGCAGGCTTGACCGACTTGGCGGAGACGCCGGTGAGCTTCTCGATCTGCCGGGTCAGGCTGTCGACCTTGCTGTTCAGGTCCTTCACTTCGTTACGGCTGGGTACGCCGAGACGGGAGATGGCACTGTTCAGGCGCTTGTCGAACGCCTCTTCCAGCTCGCTCCACTTGCCGATCGCCTTGTCCTTGACCTCATCGACCTTGGACTTGGCGGAGCCGACGCGTGAACCAACGCGGGACTTGACCGCATCGACCTGCTTGTCGACTTCGGTCTTGGCCTGTTTTTCAGCCTTCTCACCATCCTTGACCAGCGCATCGAACAGCTTGGTGCCGTCGTTGCTGACCTTCGAGTAGGCCCCCAAGCCAGCCAGCCAGATCTGGCGCGAGTATTTCTCGATCTCGCCGATCCAGGAGTTGGTTTCTTTCGTGGTTTTTTTCTTACCAGCCATCCTGCTCTCCTTATTTGGTTCGCGCGACGTGCTCGAGCAACGCGCTCAGCTCGTCAAGCTTAGCAGAGAGTGCCTCAACGTCCTGTCGCGAGGGAATACCCAGGCGATTGAGGGCGACGGCGACACGGTTGTCGAACGCTTTCTCGATCTTGTCGAGCTGCACTTCGACCTTTTCCTTCACGCCGGTGACCGAGCCCTTGACGCTGCCCTTCACCGAATCGATCTGGCTGTTGGCGGCTTCGACGCGCGCATCGACGGCCTTGCGGCCCTGCTTCTCGACACCCTCGCCGGCCTTCACCAGGTCACGCAGGTAGTCGGCACCTTCCTGCCCGGCCTTGGCGTAGGCACCCAGGCCGGCCAGCCAGATCTTGCGGGCATAGAGACGGACATCGGAAAGGACGGTGGTCTTGCTTGCTTCGACTTTCTTCTTGACGACGGCTGCTTTGGCCATGGTGCACCTCACTCGGATAATGGAGGACTCGCCCTTTCTCAGGGCTTGGGGTGCACGTTAGCGAGGAAAATTAGAAACCGCATACTAGCCGCGGGTAGGGTTCGGTCGGCCGGGACGCCGCGTGGAGTCCATCATGGCGAAGCCGTTGCGACCCCACCGGAACCGGCATCCCCGACGGGGCAGGGATGCCGCTGGAACACTCAGACCAGGTACTCGTCCAGCGCCTTCTCGATCTCGCGCTTGATGCTGCCGCTCATGGCCGAGAGCAACAGGCCCAGCTTCACCTCGACGTTGACCTTGTCGTCGCTGACCTCGATCTGTCCGTCGGCGCCGCTGCGCTTGAACTCCAGGGTGTTGCCACGCCACTGGTAGCGCACGTCGTACTCGCGGGCCAGGCGCTCGGCGAGTTGCTCGGCCTTGGCCCTGACAGCGGTGCGACCCAGGCTGTGGGAACGTTCGACATTGATGCGGGCCATGGGCCAACTCCTGACTGCGACTTATGGTCGCGCGACTATAGCAGGCCGGCCCTGGGCCCTGGCGAGCCGGCACCGTTCGAGGCCAAGACAAAGCAGGGCAACCGCGCCTAAAATGGCCGCCAATTTCTTCCGGGGCAGCGACATGAACGATCCGCGCAAAGGCAGCGATGCCGAACCCACCACCCACTTCGGCTACCAGAGCGTTCCCGAGAGCCAGAAGGCCGACAAGGTCGCCGAGGTGTTCCACTCCGTGGCCGCCAAGTACGACCTGATGAACGACCTGATGTCCGGCGGCGTCCATCGGCTGTGGAAGCGCTTCACCATCGAGCTGTCCGGCGTGCGTCCGGGCAACCGCGTGCTCGACATCGCCGGCGGCACGGGCGATCTCACCCGCCAGTTCTCGCGCCTGGTAGGCCCGACCGGCGAAGTGGTGCTGGCCGACATCAACGCCTCGATGCTCAAGGTCGGTCGCGACAAGCTGCTCGACAGCGGCGTCGCCGGCAACGTCAGCTTCGTCCAGGCCGATGCCGAGCAGCTGCCCTTCCCCGACAACCACTTCGACGTGGTCACCATCGCCTTCGGCCTGCGCAACGTCACCCACAAGGACGCCGCCCTGCGCTCCATGCTGCGTGTGCTCAAGCCCGGTGGCCGCCTGCTGGTGCTGGAGTTCTCCAAGCCCACCAGCGGCCTGCTGTCCAAGGCCTATGACGCTTACTCGTTCAGCCTCCTGCCGCTGATGGGCAAGCTGATCACCAACGACTCCGAGAGCTACCGCTACCTGGCCGAGTCGATCCGCATGCACCCCGACCAGGAAACCCTCAAGGCCATGATGGTGGAGGCCGGCTTCGAACGCGCCACCTACCACAACATGACCGGCGGCATCGTCGCCCTGCACCGCGGCATCAAGCCCTGATGCTCACCCAGGCCCTGCTCGCCGGCGTCGAACACGGCATCAACCGCGTCCTCAGGCTCGACGGCACCGCGTTGCCACGCCTGTCGCGCCTCGAAGGCAAGGTGATCGAGATCGATTGCCAGGCCCCCGCCCTGCAGCTGTTCATCCTCCCCGGGGGCGACGGCCTGCAACTCGCGGCGAACTGGGCCGCCCCGGCCGATTGCCGCCTGCGCGCACCGGCCGCCAGCCTCCTGCGCCTGGCACTGAGCCGCGAGAAGACCGCCGTCCTGCACCGCCCGGAAGTCGAACTGGACGGCGACAGCGCCGCGCTCATGGAGCTCGCCGGCATCCTCCAGGACCTCGAGCTGGACTGGGAGTACGAACTGTCCCGCTGGCTCGGCCCGGTCGCCAGCCAACTGCTCGGCGCGCACGTCCGCAGCCGCGTCGACTGGACCACACAGAGCCTCGACAGCCTGCGCCTGAACCTCGCCGACTACCTGGCGGAGGAATCGCGCACACTGGTCGGCCAGCGTGAAGCGGATGCCCGCTTCGCCGAACTGGACCGCCTCAAGGTCGACCTCGACCGCCTCGACGCCCGCATCGGGCGCCTGACCCAGAAAAGCAAACCCAACGCATGAAGCTGCTCGCCGTCCGCCGTCTGCTGCGCATCCAGAGCGTGGTCATCCGCTACCGACTCGATGACCTGATCTTCGACCTGCCGCTGCCCTGGTGGCTACGCGCCCTGAGCTACCTGCTGCCCTGGCGCTGGTTCCCGCGCAAGCGCCTGGAGCTCTCCCGGGGTGCGCGACTGCGCCTGGCGCTGGAAGGCCTCGGCCCGATCTTCATCAAGTTCGGCCAGTTGCTGTCCACCCGCCGCGACCTGCTGCCGCCCGACATCGCCGACGAACTGGCCCGCCTGCAGGACCAGGTCCCGCCCTTCGACCCCGCCCAGGCCGTGGCACGCATCGAGGAGCAGCTCGGCGCCCGCGTCAGCGAGGTATTCGCCCGCTTCGACGTCGCCCCGCTGGCCTCCGCCTCGGTGGCCCAGGTCCACGCCGCGCAGCTGAAAAGCGGCGAGGAAGTGGTGGTCAAGGTGATCCGCCCCAACCTGCGGCCGATCATCCGCCAGGACCTCGCCTGGCTGTTCATCCTCGCCCGCGTCGCCGAGCGCCTGTCCAGCGACGCCCGCCGCCTGCGGCCGGTGGAAGTGGTCAGCGACTACGAGAAGACCATCTACGACGAACTCGACCTGCTCCGCGAGGCGGCCAACGCCAGCCAGCTGCGCCGCAACTTCGAAGGCTCGCCGCTGCTCTACGTGCCCCAGGTGTACTGGGACTGGTGCCGACCCAAGGTGCTGGTGATGGAGCGCATCTACGGCGTCCCGGTCACCGACCTGGCCACCCTCGCCGACCAGCGCACCGACCTCAAGCTGCTGGCCGAACGCGGTGTGGAGATCTTCTTCACCCAGGTGTTCCGCGACAGCTTCTTCCACGCCGACATGCACCCCGGCAACATCTTCGTCAGCACCCGCCAGCCCTGGAACCCGCAGTACATCGCCATCGATTGCGGCATCATCGGCAGTCTCACCCCCGAGGACCAGGACTACCTGGCACGCAACCTCATCGCCTTCTTCAAACGTGACTACCGCCGCGTCGCCCAGCTGCACATCGACTCCGGCTGGGTGCCCGCCGAGACCCGGGTCAACGATTTCGAGGCGGCCATCCGCACCGTCTGCGAGCCGATCTTCGAGAAGCCGCTCAGGGACATCTCCTTCGGCCAACTGCTGCTGCGCCTGTTCCAGACCGCGCGCCGCTTCAACATGGAGGTTCAGCCGCAGCTCGTGCTGCTGCAGAAGACCCTGCTCAACATCGAAGGCCTGGGCCGCCAGCTGTACCCGGACCTCGATCTCTGGAGCACCGCCCAGCCCTACCTGGAGCGCTGGATGCGCGAGCGCATCAGCCCCAAAAGCCTGCTGCACAACCTGCAATCCCAGGTCGAGCAGGTGCCGCACCTGGCCAACATGACCCGCGACCTGCTGGAGCGCATGAGCCAGCCCCACGCCGCCGACCCGCCGCCGCCCTGGCACAAGCCCCGCGACGGCCTGGCCCTGCGCCTGATCGGCGCCGCCCTGCTGGTGGGCGCCGCCACCCTCGGCCTGGAGCAGCATGCGGCGGCCTGGCCCGCCTGGCTGATGCTGGCCGGTGGTCTGTATCTGGTATTGCGCCGATAGCCAAGCCTGCGCCGGCGCTGGCACACTAACCGCCCCGGTCAGGCCACGCATGGTCGCCTGACCCGCTCGTGGAAGCACACATGAACGACTGGCTTGAACAGATCCACTGGAATGCGGACGGCCTGGTCCCGGCGATCGCCCAGGACCACAAGACCGGGCGCATCCTGATGATGGCCTGGATGAACCGCGAATCCCTGACCCTGACCGTCGCCGAGAACCGTGCCATCTACTGGTCACGCTCGCGCGGCAAACTGTGGCGCAAGGGCGAGGAATCCGGCCACGTGCAGCGCCTGCACGAGCTGCGCCTGGACTGCGATGCCGACGTGGTGGTGCTGATGGTCGAGCAGATCGGCGGCATCGCCTGCCACACCGGCCGTGAAAGCTGCTTCTACCGCGTCTTCGAAAATGGCGACTGGAAGACCGTCGACGCGGTCATCAAGGACCCCGATGCGATCTACCACGCAGGACATACGCATGAGTGACACCCTCACCCGCCTCGCCGAGGTCCTGGAGGCGCGCAAGGGCGCCGCTGCGGACTCTTCCTACGTGGCCAGCCTGTACCACAAGGGGCTGAACAAGATTCTCGAGAAGGTCGGCGAGGAATCGGTGGAAACCATCCTGGCCGCCAAGGACGCCGCCACCAGTGGCGACTGCAGCGATCTGATCTACGAAACCGCCGACCTCTGGTTCCACAGCCTGGTCATGCTCGCCGCCCTCGGCCAGCACCCCCAGGCCGTTCTGGACGAACTGGATCGTCGCTTCGGCCTGTCCGGGCACGCTGAAAAAGCCGCCCGCCAGCCTTCCGCATAACGCATTAGCCTCAGGAGCAAACCATGGGTATTTTCGACTGGAAACACTGGCTGGTCATTCTGATCGTCGTCGTCCTGGTGTTCGGCACCAAGCGCCTGAAGAACCTCGGTTCGGATGTCGGCGAAGCCATCAAGGGCTTCCGCAAGGCGATGAACACCGAGGAAGACCAGAAGGCCGAGCAGGCCGCCGCCCAGCCGCAGGCACCGCAGCCCGGCGCCCCGCTGAACCAGCCGCACACCATCGACGGCCAGGCGCAGAAGGTCGAAGAGCCGGTAGTGCGCAAGGACTGACCCAGCATGTTCGGTATCAGCTTTGGTGAACTGCTGCTGATCGGCCTGGTGGCATTGCTGGTGCTCGGCCCCGAGCGCCTGCCCGGTGCCGCCCGCACCGCCGGCCTGTGGATCGGCCGCCTCAAGCGCAGCTTCAACGCCATCAAGCAGGAAGTGGAACGCGAGATCGGCGCCGACGAGATCCGTCGCCAGCTGCATAACGAACAGATCATGGCGCTGGAGAAGCAGATCAAGGAGAGCATCGTGCCTCCCGCTGCGGAACCTGTGCCCACGCCGGCCGCCCCGCAGCCGGCGCCCGAGGCCGTGCCAGCAGTGGCGGCCGAGGCGAGCCCCGCCGTACCGGCCGCTGACGCCGTAGCGGCCAGCGCACCTGCCGTCGCGCCCATCGAACAGCCACAGCCGCCCCGCCCCCTATGAGCGATCAGAAGCCGGAAATGGACCAGGAAATGCCCCTGGTCTCGCACCTCACCGAACTGCGTACCCGCCTGCTGCGTTGCGTGGCCGCGATCTTCCTGATCTTCGCCGGGCTGTTCTACTTCGCCCAGAAGATCTACACCCTGGTCTCCGCCCCGCTGCGCCAGTACCTGCCCGAAGGCGCGACCATGATCGCCACCGACGTGGCCTCGCCCTTCCTCACGCCCTTCAAGCTGACCATGGTGGTGGCGCTGTTCCTCGCCATGCCGGTGATCCTGCACCAGGTCTGGGGCTTCATCGCGCCCGGCCTGTACAAGCACGAGAAGCGCATCGCCATGCCGCTGCTGGTGTCCAGCATCGTGCTGTTCTACGCCGGCATGGCCTTCGCCTACTTCCTGGTGTTCCCGCTGATCTTCCACTTCTTCGCCAGCGTCACCCCCGAGGGCGTGTCGATGATGACGGACATCAGCAGCTACCTCGACTTCGTCATGACCCTGTTCTTCGCCTTCGGCGTCGCCTTCGAGATCCCGGTGGCCGTGGTGCTGCTGATCTGGATCGGCGTGGTCGACGTCAGCTACCTGAAGAAGATCCGCCCCTACGTGATCATCGGGTGCTTCGTGGTCGGCATGATCCTCACCCCGCCGGACATCTTCTCCCAGACCCTCCTGGCGATCCCCATGTGGCTGCTGTTCGAGGTCGGCGTGTTCTTCGGCGGGTTGATCCGCAAGCGTGGCGACCATCCCGAGGACAGCACCGACGAGCCCGGCGACCAGCCGCCCGCCACCCAGCCGTGAACCTGCTGCTGCTCGAAGAGGGCGACCTGATCGCCCCCGATCGTGTCCTGCTGCAGGGCCGCCGCCTCAGGCACCTGCACGAGGTGCACCGCGCCGAAGCCGGTGACAGCCTGCGCGTCGGACTGCTCGGCGGCGCCATGGGCGAAGGCCGCCTGCTGAGCCTGGAGGCCGACCGTGCCGAGCTGCAGTTCAGCCTGGAGCAGGCGCCGCCAGCCAAGCTGCCGATCACCCTGCTGCTGGCCCTGCCGCGCCCGAAGATGCTCCGCCGTGTGCTGCAGACCGTCGCCGCCATGGGCGTACCGCGCCTGGTGCTGCTCAACAGCTACCGGGTGGAAAAGAGCTTCTGGCAGACCCCCTTCCTCGAACCCGCCGCCATCCGCGAGCAGCTCGTCCTCGGCCTGGAACAGGCCCGCGACACCGTGCTACCCGAGGTGGTGATCGAGAAGCGCTTCAAGCCCTTCGTCGAAGACCGCCTGCCCGCGCTGGCCGCCGGCACCCTCGGCCTGGTCGGCCACCCCGGCCCCTGGCCCGCCTGCCCGCGCGCGGTGGAGGGCCCCATCACCCTGGCCATCGGCCCGGAGGGCGGCTGGATTCCCTACGAGGTGGAAAAGCTCCAGGAAGCCGGCCTGGCTCCGGTGCAACTGGGCGAGCGCATCCTGCGCGTGGAAACCGCCGTCACCGCCCTGCTCGCCCGCCTGTTCTGACATCGCAGGCTTCAAGCCGCGCCCGGCGCTGCCGATAACCACGGAACTGCCTCGTTCGCTGGAGAAGTCCCCATGTTCCGCTGGTTCGGCAATATCAGTGTCAACCTCAAGCTGACCCTCGGCTTCGGCCTGGTACTGCTGCTCACGGTGCTCATCACCCTCACCGGCTGGCTGGCCCTGGACGCCACCCTGGAGCGCGGCGACAAGCTCGGCGCCAGCGCCAAGCTCAGCGAGATGACCAAGGACCTGCGCATCGCCCTCCAGGAGTACCAGGCCAAGCAGGAGCCGGCGACGGCCGACAAGGTCGACGCCGCGCTCGGCGCAATGGAAGCCTTCGCCCGGGAACTGGACAAGGAACTCAGCGACCCCAAGGACCACGCTCTCATCGAACAGGAGGAAGCCGCGCTCGGCGCCTACAGGCAGGCCTTTGGCCAGCTCGGCCAAGCCTACCAGGCCCGTGAGGCCTCCCGCGCGCAGCTCGGCGCCAGCGCCGATGCCGCCGTATTGGCGATCGGCGAGATCGAGCAACGCATTCTCGCCGACATCGCCCTGGACGAAGCCTCGCGCCTCGACCAGTACCGCCAGATCAGCGGACTGCGCCTCTCCGTGCAACAGGCCCGCTTCCAGGTACGCGGCTACACCTACAGCAACGACCCCAGCCTGGAGCAGGCCGCCCTCACCGCGGTGGACACGGCCCTGGCCGGCCAGGTGAAGCTCGGCGAAACCCTCGGTGAGGACGAGGACCTGGCCAAGGTCGCCACCGGCCTCAAGGCCTACCGCGCCGCCATCGGGGCCTTCCGCAGCGCCACCGACGCCACCCTGGTGCAGGCCCAGGCCATGAGCACTCTGCGCGACAAGCTGTTGCAGATCAGCAACCAGTTGTTCGAGAGCCAGTCAGCCAAGCGCGAGAGCGAATCCACCCAGACCCGCACCCTGCTGCTGGCTGCCATCGCCATCGCCCTGGCCATCGGTGTCGCCGCCGCCGTGATGATCACCCGGCAGATCGTCCTGCCCCTGCAGCGCACCCTGGCCGTGGCCGAGCGCATCGCCTCGGGCGACCTCAGCGAAGACCTCAAGGTCGATCGCGCTGACGAGCTCGGCCAACTGCAGAAGAGCATGCAGCGCATGACCCTGAGCCTGCGCGAACTGATCGGCCACATCCGCGACGGCGTCACCCAGATCGCCAGCGCCGCCGAGCAGCTGTCCGCCGTCACCGGGCAGACCAGTGCCGGGGTCAACAACCAGAAGGTCGAGACCGACCAGGTCGCCACCGCCATGAACGAAATGGCCGCCACGATGCAGGAAGTCGCGCACAACGCCGAGCAGGCCTCCGAAGCCGCCAGCTCCGCCGACCGACTGTCCCGCGAGGGCGAGGTGGCGGTGAATGAGGCGGTCGAGCAGATGGATCGCCTGGCCACCGAAGTGGGCCGCTCCAACGAGGCCGTCGGCCGCCTCAAGCAGGAAAGCGAGAAGATCGGCAGCGTGCTCGACGTGATCAAGTCGGTGGCCGAGCAGACCAATCTGCTGGCCCTCAACGCCGCCATCGAAGCCGCCCGCGCGGGCGACGCCGGGCGTGGGTTCGCCGTAGTGGCGGACGAAGTGCGCGGCCTGGCCCAGCGCACACAGAAATCCACCGAGGAGATCGAAGAACTGATCGCCGGCCTGCAGAGCGGCACCCAGCAGGCCGCCAGCCTGATGGACACCAGCCGCAGCCTGACCGAAAGCACCGTCGAACTGACTCGCCGTGCCGGCCGCCGCCTGGGCACCATCGCCCAGGCCGTCTCCACCATCCAGCAGATGAACCAGCAGATCGCCGCAGCCGCCGAGCAACAGGGCGCGGTGGCCGAGGAGATCAACCGCAGCGTCATCAACGTGCGCGACATCTCCGAGCAGACCGCCTCGGCCAGCGAGGAAACCGCCGCTTCCAGCGTCGAGCTGGCGCGCCTGGGCAATGAACTGCAATCGATGGTCTCGCGCTTCCGCGTCTGACAAAACGGTGCCCCGAGGGTAGGATCACGCAGTCATCCTTCCCCCAAGGCCCCCGTCATGCGCCCACTGACCATCGACCTCGACGAACTGGCCTTCGCCCTCAACACCAATGGAGAAGACCTGGATCACTACCTGGATCTCCAGAGCGGCAAGGTCCTCTTGATGTACTCGGAAATTCCAGACCCCGAAGTCGCGGCCCTGCTTGAGTCCGAACCCGAGCGAATGCTGCTGATCGAGCCGATCACTTCGGCAACCGGCTTCACCATCATGGAAGACTTCATACAGACGGTGACGCAGGAGGAAATCTATCTTGCCCTCGAACAGGCCCTGTCTGGCCGGAAACCGTTCAGAACATTCAAGAACGTGCTCATGGGTTATCCGGACGTACTGCAGGCCTGGTACAGCTTCGAAGCCAATGCCATCCGGCAAATGGCGCTGGACTGGCTTGAGGAAAACGGCCTGCATCCCGCCAACGAACCTCGCGATGCATAGCCTGCAACCTCGCTGATTCGCCACACCATGAAAAAGGGCCGCATCGCGGCCCTTTCCGTTACAGCACCTGGCGCAGGAAAGCTTGCGCGCGCGGGTCCTGTGGCTGGTCGAAGAACTGCGCCGGCGGCGCATCCTCCAGCAACTTGCCCTGGTCGAAGAACAGCACCCGGTCGGCCACCTCGCGGGCGAAGCCCATCTCGTGGGTGACGCAGACCATGGTCATCCCCTCGACGGCCAGCTGCTTCATCACGTCCAGCACCTCGCCGACCATCTCCGGGTCCAGCGCCGAGGTGGGTTCGTCGAACAGCATCACCTTCGGTTCCATGCACAGGGCACGGGCGATGGCCACGCGCTGCTGCTGGCCGCCGGAGAGGCGCGAGGGGTATTCGTCGACCTTCTGCGAGATGCCGACCTTGGCCAGCAACGCCCGGGCCTTCTCCTCGCGCTCGGCCTTGCCGCGCTTGCGCACCACCTTCTGCGCCAGGCACAGGTTCTCCAGCACCGTCATGTGGGGGAACAGGTTGAAGTGCTGGAACACCATGCCCACCTCGCGGCGGTAGGCATTCACATCGGTCCTGGGGTTGGCCAGGTCGACGCCGTCGATGCTCACCGAACCGGAATCCAGCACCTCCAGGCCATTGAGGCAACGCAGGAAGGTGGACTTGCCGGAACCCGAAGGCCCGATCACCACCACCACTTCGCCACGCGCCACCCGGGTCGTGACGTTGTCGACCGCGCGCACTTCATGGCCACGGGCGTCGAAGACTTTTACCAGCTCACGGACTTCAATCACTTTGCGCAAGCCTCCGTTCCAGGCGGTTGGCGATCTGCGACAGGGGCAGGTTGATCACGAGGTAGAGCGCGGCGACGCAGAACCAGATCTCGAAGGTGGAGAAGGAAGTGGTGATCGCCTCGCGGCCGCTCTTGGTCAGTTCGGTGATGGCGATGACCGACACCAGCGAGGTGTCCTTGACCAGGCTGATGAACTGCCCGGCCAAGGGCGGCAGCACGCGCTTGAAGGCCTGGGGCAGGATCACGTGGCGCATCGACTGCCCGGCAGAGAGGCCGAGCGAGCGCGCCGCCTCGTTCTGCCCACGGGCGATGGACTGAACGCCGGCACGGACGATCTCGCCGACGTAGGCGCCGGTGAACAGCGCCAGTGCCGCCACCCCGGCGAACTCGCGGGACAGGTCGAGCACGGTGCCGATGAAGAAATAGAAGATGAAGATCTGCACCAGCAACGGCGTGCCGCGCACCAGTTCGACGTAGACGGTGGAGAGGTCACGCAGGGTGGGGTTCTGCGACAGCCGGCAGAGGCCGGTGAACAGGCCGATGGCCAGGCCAAAGGCACCGGACAGCACGGAGATCCACAGGGTGGTCCAGAGGCCCCACAGCAGCGGGCCGGCGGCCCAGTGGCGGGTCACCCCGACGACGTCGCCCTCGGCCACGTCATCCCCCTGGGAGATTTGCAGGCTGTCCCTGGCGACGACCAGCTGCTGCTCCTCGCCCGCATCGTTGACCAGCGTCACCCGGGCGTTCGCGCCCTCCTCGGTGATGCTGTCGACCCGCGCATACTCGGCGGCGCGCTGGGCCTCTTCGGCGTGGTAGGCGAAGTACTGGGGCACCCGGTTCCAGCGCCACTCGTAGGAGATCAGGGAGGTTGAGTACCAGAGGCCGTAGGCGACCACGACCAGGATCAGGCCGGTCAGTACGTGCCAGGGCCAGGTGCGACGTTGTTTTCTAGTCACGGGCTATCTCTTGCATGGCGGGAGGCCATAGAAGGCAAAAAGGCAGGCCCGGCCTCGTGAGCCGGAACCTGCCGTCTGCAGCGTGAAGCGTCGGGGCTTCGCGGCTGCGGTTACTCCATATCCTTCAGCCAGGCGGTGTTCTTGAACCACTTGGCATGGATGCGATCGTAGGTGCCGTCCTTCTGGATCTGGTGCAGCCAGTTGTTGATCCAGTTGATGCTGTCGTAGTCACCCTTCTTCAGGCCGAAGGCCAGGGGCTCGTAGGTGAAGGGCTCCTCCAGGTACACCAGCTTGCCGGCGCCGGCCTTGTTCACCGCGACCACGTTGTAGGGCGCGTCGTAGATGAAGGCGTCGGCCTTGCCGTTGACCACGTCCATCACCGCTTCCTGCTCGTTGTCGAAGCCGTTGTACTTGGCCTTGGCGATCAGCTTCTTGGCGACCATCTCGCCAGTGGTGCCGATCTTCGAGGTGATGCGGTACTGGGCGTCGTTCAGGTCCTTGTAGGACTTGATCTTGCCTTCCAGCTCCTTGCGGATCAGCAGCGTCTGGCCGACCACGATGAAGGGCTCGGAGAAGTTGACGCGCAGGTTGCGCTCCTGGGTCAGGGTCATGCCGGAGCCGATCATGTCGAACTTGTCGGTCAGCAGGGCCGGGATGATCCCGTCGTAGCTGGTGGAGACCAGTTCCAGCTTCACGCCCATCGCCTTGGACATGGCCTTGAGCAGGTCGACTTCGAAGCCGACGATCTCGCCACGCTTGTTGGTCATCTCGAAGGGCATGTAGGTGGGGTCCATGCCGACGCGCAGGGTGCCGCGCTTGACCGCATCATCGACGACGCCAGCGTGGGCCAGGCCGGTGACGGCGCAGGCGGAGAGCAACAGGGACGCGAGAAGCTTCTTCATTCTTACTCCTGGTTGGGCAGATCGTTATTGTGTGCAGCCCACGGACCTCGGGCAGGCGCAGAATGCTAACCGCCCGAACCGTGGATGGCGAGTCAGAGGCAAGAAGTACGCCAGAATCGGACGGGTGGCGGGTGAAGCCTAGCTTTCCAGGAGGAAGGTGACCGGCCCGTCATTGACCAGGTGCACCTGCATGTCGGCACCGAAGCGCCCGGTGGCCACCTGCGGGTGCTTGAGGCGCGCCTGCTGCACCAGGTAGTCGAAGAGCTCCTCGCCCAGGGCGGGCGGCGCCGCGCTGGAGAAGCTCGGGCGCAGGCCGCTGCGGGTATCGGCGGCGAGGGTGAACTGGGAGACAAGCAAGAGGCCGCCGCCGACCGCGCCGAGGGAGAGGTTCATCTTGCCCTCGGCGTCACTGAACACCCGGTAGTTGAGCAGCTTGTGCAAGAGCTTGTCGGCGCTGGCCTGGCTGTCCTGGGGCTCGACGCCCACCAGCACCAGCAGGCCCCGGTCGATGGCGCCGACGGTTTCGCCGGCGACGTCCACGCGGGCTGCGGAGACCCGCTGCAGGAGGCCCTTCATCAGGCCTCGTCTTCCGGCGGCAGGTCGAGCAGGCGGCGGGCGATCTGGTCGGTGGCGCGCACCAGCGCATCGGTGATGCCCGGCTCGGATGCGGCATGGCCGGCGTCACGGACGATCTGCAGCTCGCTGTTGGGCCAGGCCTGGTGCAAGGCCCAGGCGTTGTCCAGCGGGCAGATCACGTCGTAGCGGCCATGCACGATGATCCCCGGCAGGTGGGCGATCCTGTGCATGTCGCGCAGCAACTGGTTGGGCTCCAGGAAGGCATCGTTGACGAAGTAGTGGCATTCGATGCGGGCGATGGACAGGGCGCGCATCGGCTCGCTGAAACGTTCCACCACCGGGCCGCTGGGGCGCAGCGTGGCGGTGCGGCCCTCCCAGGTGGACCAGGCCTTGGCCGCGTGCATCTGGGCGATCTGGTCGCTGCCGGTCAGGCGCTTGTGGAAGGCGTGCAGCAGGTCGCCCTGCTCGTCGGCCGGGATCGGCGCGACGTAGTCCTCCCAGTAGTCTGGGAACAGGCGGCTCGCGCCTTCCTGGTAGAACCAGGTGATCTCCTGCGGACGGCAGAGGAAGATGCCGCGCAGGATCAGCGCATGAACGCGCTCGGGGTGCTTCTGCGCATAGGCCAGCGACAGGGTCGATCCCCAGGAGCCGCCGAACAGCACCCACTTGTCGATGCCCAGGTGCTCGCGGATCAGCTCGAGGTCGGCGACCAGATCCCAGGTGGTGTTGTTCTCCAGGCTGGCATGGGGCGTCGAACGGCCGCAGCCACGCTGGTCGAAGGTGACGATGCGATAGAGGTTGGGATCGAAGAACCGGCGGCTCATGGCATCGCACCCGGCCCCCGGGCCGCCGTGGATGAACACCACCGGCAGGCCGTCGGGCGAACCGCTCTCGTCGACATACAGCACATGCGGTTCGTCCACCGCCAGCTCATGGCGGGCGTAGGGCTTAATCTCCGGATACAAAGTCTGCATTCTGGGCTCCGATACTGTGCGTAAGCTCGACCCCTTGCGGGTCTGCGCCACCTGTCCTGCCGGGCATCATAACGAGGAAAAGGGAGTTAGGCATGTCACCTGGGAAGATGATTTTCGCGCTCGCGCTGATTCTGCTCACGCTCACCGGTTGCGGCCGGGACGATCCCGCCGCCGCGCTGGATTCCGCCGTGCAGCAACTGCAGGACAACCTCGAAGCGAAGAAGACCGGAGCGGTGCTCGACCAGTTGCACCCGCAGTTCACCGCCCAGCAGGAATTCGACCGCGAATGGGCCAAGCGCACCATGACGCTGCTGTTCCTGCGTCACAAGAATGTGCGCATCCTCGCCCTGGGCAAGGCCAACCGCATCGATCCGACCTACAGTACCAAGGGCTACACCGAGGCCCAGGTGGGGCTTGCCGGCGCCGAGGGGCTGATCCCCGATGCCGCGCGGCACTACGCCGTGAAGCTCGAATGGTGGCTGGAGGACGGCGAATGGAAGCTGGCACGACTCGACTGGCAATGACGCCCAAGCTGCAACACCGCATCCGTGCCGCCGGCCTGCTGGTGGAGGCCGGCCGCATCCTGCTGGTCAAGCACGTGGTCGGCGACGACACCTACTGGATACCGCCGGGCGGGGGCTTCGAGTCCGACACCGACGCCTCCACCCGCGACACGGTGAGGCGCGAGTTCTTCGAGGAGACCGGGCTGGTGGTGGACGTCGGCCCGCTGGTGTACGTCCGCGAGTTCGCCGAGCCGGCGATGGGCCGCTTCCACATGGAGCTGTTCTACCGCATCGATGCCCGCCACGGCGAACCCACCCTGGCCAACCTCAAGGGCCTGGGTGGCGACGAGTTCGACATCCGCGAACTGGCCTGGATCAGCCGCGAGGAACTGGCCGCCCTGCCCTTCTACCCCGCCGAGCTGCTGGACGACGCCTGGGATCGCCTCGCCCCCGCCCTGCCGACCATCCGCCATCTCGGTTTGCAGACCTAGCCCGCGAAATCATTCGCGAAAAAGCGACCGGAGGGCTGAAGCGGAGCGCCGCCCGGCCCACCCTACGAGAGTGCCGCTCCGGCCATCGATGGGATTCGCTGCGCTCTTCCCATCCTACGAAAGCCCTTCACCGCATGCCCCTGTAGGGGCGAATTCATTCGCCCAAGGGCCGCGAAGTGGCCCCGGACCGCAACTATTTCCCGTACCGCTCCCGCCCCCAGGCGAGCATCGCCAGCAGCAGTTGGCGGATGACCTTGCGGGTGGGCACGGCGAGGTCTTCGCGGAAGGCGAAGGGTTCGACTTCGTTCATGTAGGTGCGCTGGGCCAGTTCCAGCTGCACGGCGTGGATGTGCTGGTCGGGCTGGCCATAGTGGCGGGTGATGTGGCCGCCCTTGAAACGCCCGTTGAGCACATGGCTGTAGCCCTCGGCGCGAGAGCAGACGCTGACCAGCGCATCGGCCAGGCCGGGGTCGCAGCTGGCGCCGGCATTGGTGCCGAGGTTGAAATCCGGCAGGTGGCCATCGAACAGGCGCGGGATGAAGGCGCGGATGGAATGGGCGTCGAACAGCAGCGCATAGCCAAACTCGCGCTTGAGCCGCGCCAGCTCCTGGGCGATATGCCGGTGGTAGGGCGTCCAGATGCCCTCCAGGTAACCGGCGCGCTCCTCGGCCGAAGGCTCGCATCCCGCCCGGAACAGCGGCTGGCCATCGAACATCACGTCGGGGAACAGGCCGGTGGTGGCGGTGGCGTAGAGCGGCGTGTCGTCGGCCGGGCGGTTGAGGTCGATGACGTAGCGCGAGTAGTTGGCCGCCAGCAGCCCGGCGCCCAGCTCGGCGGCGAAGTCGTAGAGCAGCGGGATGTGCCAGTCGGTGTCGATCAGCGAGCGCGCGCCGTCCACCAGGCCGGCTTCCACCGCCGGGGTCAGGCGGGTGCCGGGGTGCGGCATGCTGATCAGCAGCGGCACGCGGCCGGGGGTGAAGTCGAGGACGTTATCCAAGGTCGATCTCCTGTCCGTGGCGCACCACCCGCTTGGGCAGGTCGCCGCCGAGCCAATAGGCCAGTTGTGCCGGGCGCTCGATATCCCAGGCGACGAAGTCGGCGAGCTTGCCCGCCTCCAGGCTGCCGCAGCGCCCGGCCAGGCCCAGGGCGCGGGCGGCGTTGAGGGTGACGCCGGCCAGGGCCTCTTCGGGGGTCAGGCGGAACGAGGTGCAGGCCATGTTCAGCATCAGCCGCAGGGACAGCGCCGGCGAGGTGCCGGGGTTGAGGTCGCTGGCCACCGCCATGGCCACGCCGTGGCGGCGCAGGGCCTCGATGGGCGGCAGCCGGGTCTCGCGCAGCAGGTAGAAGGCGCCGGGCAGCAGTACGGCGACGGTGCCGGCGGCGGCCATGGCGATGGCGTCTTCCTCGGTCATGTACTCCAGGTGGTCGGCCGACAGCGCGCCATAGCGCGCCGCCAGGCTGGAGCCGTGCAGCGACGACAGCTGCTCGGCGTGCAGCTTGACCGGCAGGCCAAGCCCGCGCGCGGCCTGGAACACCCGCTCGACCTGGGCCGGCGAGAAGGCCAGGTGCTCGCAGAAGGCGTCCACCGCATCCACCAGGCCTTCACCGGCCAGTTGCGGCAGGATCTCGGTGCATACCCGCTCGATGTAGTCGTCGGCACGCCCGGCGTATTCCGGCGGCAGCGCATGGGCGGCGAGGCAGGTGGTGGTCACCGTCACCGGCAGCACCTCGCCCAGGCGCCGGGCGACCCGTAGCATCTTGCGCTCGCTGGCCAGGTCCAGGCCGTAACCGGACTTCACCTCCAGGGTGGTGACGCCATCACGCAGCAGCTGCCGGGCGCGCGTCACCGCGCTGGCCAGCAGCTCATCCTCGCTGGCCTCGCGGGTGGCGCGCACGGTGCTGGCGATGCCACCGCCCTTGGCGGCGATCTCGGCGTAGCTGACGCCCTCCAGGCGCTGCTCGAACTCGGCGCTGCGGTCGCCGCCGAACACCAGGTGGGTGTGGCAGTCGATCAGCCCCGGGGTGACCCAGGCGCCGCCCAGGTCGATGCGCTCGGCGCCGGTGGTATCAGGCGCCTCGGCCAGCGGGCCGACCCAGCGGATCAGCTCGCCTTCGGTGAGCAGGGCGCCGTCCTCGATGATCGAGTAGCGCCCGCCCTGCAGGGTGGCGAGACGGCAGCCGTGCCAGAACCTCTTCATTGCAATCCTCCTGTCCGTGCGGAAATCGTCTCCAGGGCCGGCGCCTCGCGCAGCAACGCCACGGCGGCGCCGATATCGGGGGCCAGCCAGCGGTCCTCCTCGAAGGCCGGCACCCGCTCGCGCAGCAGCGTGCGGGCCGCCGCGGTGCCGACGCCGGTGGCCAGCTCGCCGAGGAACTCCTGGGCCTGCGCCGCCAGCAGGTATTCGATGGCCAGTATCTGCCGGCAGTTGCCCAGGGCCCGGCCGAGCTTCAGCGCGGCACTGGTGCCCAGGCTGAGGTGGTCTTCCTGCAGGGCCGAGGTGACGAAGTTGTCCACCACCGCCGGTTGCGCCAGGTGGCGGTTCTCGCCGGCCAGGGCGGCGGCCACGTACTGCAGGATCATCATCCCCGAGTTGACCCCGGGGCGGCTGACGAGGAAGGCAGGCAGGCCGCTGACCAGCGGGTTGACCAGGCGATCCAGGCGCCGCTCGGCGATGCCGCCCAGCTCGGCGACGGCGATGGCCAGCAGGTCGGCCGCCATGGCCACGGACTCGCCGTGGGGGTTGGCCTGGGAGATCACCCGGTAGTGGTCCGGCGTGCCCAGCACCAGCGGGTTGTCGTTGGCGGAATTGAGCTCGGTCTCCACCTGCCGCGCGGCGTGGTCGAACTGGTCGCGGCAGGCGCCGTGCACCTGCGGGATCGAGCGGATGCTCAGGGCGTCCTGGGTACGCAGGCCCTGGCTGGCGGCGATCACCTCGCTGCCGGCGAGCAGCGCGCGCAGGTTGGCGCCGACCTTCTGCATGCCCGGGTGCGGCTTGAGCTCGAGTATCGCCGGGTCGAAGGCGGCGAGCTGGCCGCGCAGGGCCTCGAAGCTCATGGCGCTGATCACATCGGCCCAGCGCAGCAACTGCTCCAGGTCGGCCAGGGCCAGGCAGGCCAGGCCGGTCATGCAGGGCAGGCCGTTGACCAGGCAGAGCCCGTCCTTGGCGCCCAGTTGCAACGCTTGCAGCCCTTCGGCCGCCAGCGCCTCGGCAGCGGGCACCACGGCGCCGCGGTAACTCACCTCGCCGACGCCCAGCAGGGCGATGCCGACATGGGCCATGTGGGTCAGGTAGCCCACCGAGCCCTGGGACGGCACGCGCGGGGTGATGCCGCGGTTGAGCAGGTTGAGCAGCCCTTCCACCACCTGAGGCTGCAGCCCGGACTTGCCCTGACTGTAGTTGGCGATGGCGCAGCAGATGATGGCGCGGGTCTGCTCGTCCTCCAGCACCGGGCCGACGCCGCAGGCGTGGCTGAGCAGGGTGTTGCGCGACAGCGCGGCGAGCTGGTCGCCCTCCAGCAGGATGTCGCTCAGGGCCCCCAGGCCGGTGCTGATGCCGTAGGCGCGTTCGCCGCGCTCGACGATGCGGCGGACGATGGCGTGGGCGTTGTCGATGCGTGCCCAGGCAGCTGGCGACAACTCCAGGCGGTGGCCGCCCCGGGCCACGGCCACCACGTCGCGCCAGCGCAGCGCGCCGTTGCCGAAGACGGTGGTTTCGAGGATGGTGCTGCTGGTCTTCACGGTATCCATGCCGCCCTCACAGGTTGGCCACGCGGCGCTGGACGAAACGGTCGACGTAGTCGTCAGCGGGCTGGTGGAGAATTTCCTTCGGTGCGCCGACCTGGATCAGCTGGCCGTCCTTGAGGATGGCGATGCGGTTGCCGATGCGCACCGCCTCGTCGAGGTCGTGGGTGATGAACACGATGGTCTTGTTCAGGCCCTTCTGCAGCTCCAGCAACTGGTCCTGCATGTCGGCACGGATCAGCGGGTCGAGCGCGCTGAAGGCCTCGTCCATGAGGATGATGTCGGTGTCCGCCGCCAGGGCCCGGGCCAGCCCCACGCGCTGGCGCATGCCGCCGGACAGCTGGTGCGGATAGGACTTCTCGTAGCCCGCCAGGCCCACGGTGGTGATCCAGTGCTGCGCACGCTCCTGGCACTGCGTCTTGCTCTCGCCGCGCACCTTGAGGCCGTAGGCGACGTTGTCGAGCACGCTCTTGTGCGGCAGCAGGCCGAAGCTCTGGAACACCATGCTGATCTTGCGTCGACGGAAGTCGCGCAGGGCCTGCATGTCGTAGCGCAGGATGTCCTCGTCATCCACCAGGATCTCGCCGCTGGTGGGGTCGATCAGGCGGTTGAAGTGGCGCACCAGGGTGGACTTGCCCGAGCCGGAAAGCCCCATGATGACGAAGATCTCCCCCGCCTCGATGGACAGCGACAGGTCGTTGACCCCCACCACGCAGCCGGTGGCGGCCAGAACCTCGGCCTTGCTGCGCCCTTGGCGGATCAGCGCCATGGCCTCCTCGGCACGCGGGCCGAA
Source organism: Pseudomonas sp. 57B-090624 (assembly GCF_003234055.1). NCBI lineage: Bacteria > Pseudomonadati > Pseudomonadota > Gammaproteobacteria > Pseudomonadales > Pseudomonadaceae > Pseudomonas > Pseudomonas sp. 57B-090624. The sequence goes on along the minus strand of NZ_QKRU01000045.1, from coordinate 19,074 downwards.
GATCTTGTAGACGTTCTTCACCTGGATCTTGCTCATTGGCTGGCCTCGTGGCGGGAGCGGCCGTAGGCCTGGGTGATGCGGTCGAAGACCACGGCGAGGATGACGATGGCCAGGCCGGCCTCCAGGCCCTTGCCGACGTTGAGCGTCTGGATGCCGATGAGCACGTCCTCGCCCAGGCCGCGGGCCCCGATCATGGAGGCGATCACCACCATCGACAGCGCCATCATGGTGGTCTGGTTGACCCCGGCCATGATGCTCGGCAGCGCTAGCGGCAACTGCACGCCGAACAGCTGCTGCCAGCGGTTGGCGCCGAAGGCGTTGACCGCCTCCATCACCTCGCCGTCCACCTGGCGTATCCCCAGGTCGGTGAGGCGGATCAGCGGCGGCGCGGCGTAGATCACCGTGGCGAAGATGGCCGGCACCTTGCCCAGGCCGAACAGCATCAGCACCGGGATCAGGTACACGAAGCTGGGCATGGTCTGCATGATGTCCAGCAGCGGCATCAGCAGCGCCCGCAGGCGGTTGCTGCGCGCCGAGAGGATGCCCAGCGGGATGCCGATCAGCACCGAGATGAAGGTGGCCACCAGCATCAGCGCCAGGGTCTGCATCAGCTTGTCCCACAGCCCCACCGCGCCCACCAGGAACAGCAGGCCGGTGATCACCAGGGTCGGCAGGACGCGACGGGTGGCGTGCCAGGCGATGGCCGCCACCAGCGCCAGCATCAGCCACCAGGGCGTGGCGCGCAGCAGCCACTCCAGGTTGACGATGGCCCACAGCAGGGTGTCGGAGATGTGCCGGAACACATCCCCGTAGTTGGTCACCAGCGCATCGACCCAGCCATTGACCCAGTCGGCGATGGAAAATGTGAAGCGTTCGGGAAACATCGGGAGCTCTCCGGGTGAGTGGATGCGCGGGTGCCGTCAGGCGTCAGAGCGATGCGTCGACCTTCTTCGCCGCATCCTCGCTGACCCAGGCGTGCCAGATTTCCGGGTGCTCCTTGAGGAAGGCCTTGGCCAGCTTGTCCGAGGCGATCTTCTCCTTGGCCATGCGCGCCAGGTTCTGGTTCAGCAGGTCGATGGGCAGGTTGACCTTCTTGAGCATCTCCACCAGCTCAGGCGCCTCGTCGTGGAAGGTCTTCGACAGGCCCACCTGGATGGTCACGCGCTTGTCGACGCCGGGCTTCTCGTCCAGCTTCACCAGGTCGGCCTGGCCCATCAGCGGCGTCGGCGACCAGTAGTAGAAGAGGATAGGCTCGCCACGGCGGTAACTGGACAGCACCGCGGCATCCAGCGCCGGGCCGGTGCCGGGGCGGAAGTTGGTGAATCTGTCCTCGAGGCCGTACTCCTTGAGCATCTCGCTGTTCTCCAGCTCGCAGGTCCAGCCGGCCGGGCAGTTGTAGAAGCGCCCCTTGGACGGCTCCTCCGGGTCACGGAACAGCTCGGCGTACTGGCCCAGGTCGGCGATGGCCTTGAGCGTCGGCGCCTTGGCTTCCAGGCCGCGCTTGGCGTCACCCTCCACCAGGTAACGCGGTACGTACCAGCCTTCCACGGCGCCGACGATCGGCGCCCCCACGCCCACCACCTTGCCGGCCTTCTCGGCCTTGTTCCAGGCGTCGCTGCGGCCGATCCACTCCTCGGCGAAGATCTGGATGTCGTTGTTGCCCAGGGCCTGCTCCATGGTGATGGAGTTGCCCGGCAGGCTGTCGGTCTCGCAGCCGTAGCCTTGCTTGAGGATGACCTGCAGCAGGTCGGTGAGCAGCATGCCGCTCTCCCAGTTGAGACCGGCGAACTTCACCGGCTTGCCGGCTCCGCACCAGCTTTCGGCCTGGGCGGTCCCATGGCCCGCCAGCAGTCCCACGGCACACACCAGGCCCAGCACTTTCTTGTTGAATCGCATGTTCCGACGCTCCTCGAACTTGGTAAGGGTTAAGGCAGAGCAAATGCCCGGAGGGCAGGCCATCGGCTTCCGGGCAGGAAACCGGCCAGAGCCGGTTCCCGTACGTCGGCGACGACGAATTCTCGTGAATGGCGGGTGCGCCCAGGCGCCCCGCTCATCCCGCGTACGACCACTCAGTCATCCAGACTCAACACGGACGGCATCTCCTGCCGCCCCTCACCAGCGCCCGGCCGCACCCAGATGAACCAGGCGATGACCAGCAGGGCGATCCACACCGCGCCTACCAGCAGCGCGGCCTGGGTCTTCGGGAACCAGCCGAGTACCCCGAAGATGAACAGCATGAAGGCGATGGCGCAGGCCGGGCCCACCGGCCAGAACGGCACCGGGAAGGCCAGCGCCGCCACTTCTTCGCGGCCGAGGCGACGGCGCAGGCCGACCTGGGCCAGGAGGATCATCAGCCACACCCAGACGGTGGCGAAGGTGGCGATGGAGGCCACCAGCAGGAACACGTTCTCCGGGATCAGGTAGTTCAGCAACACGCCCAGCAGCAGCGCACCGGCCATCACCAGCACCGTCATCCAGGGCACGCCGTGGCGCGAGACCCGGGCGAAGCCCGAGGGCGCCTGGCCTTGCTGGGCCATGCCGAAGAGCATGCGGCCGGCGCCGAAGATGTCACTGTTGATCGCCGAGACGGCCGCCGAGATCACCACCAGGTTGAGCAGGGTGGCGGCCGAACCGATGCCCAGGCTGTCGAAGATCTGCACGAAGGGGCTGCCCTGGGTGCCGATCTGCGGCCAGGGGAAGATCGCCATCAGCACGAACAGGGTCAGCACGTAGAACAGCAGGATGCGCAGCGGTACCGCGTTGATCGCCTTGGGGATGGTGCGACGCGGGTCCTGCGCCTCGCCGGCGGTGATGCCGATGATCTCGATGCCGCCGAAGGCGAACACCACCACCGCGAAGGAGGCGATCAGCCCGCCCAGGCCGTTGGGCATGAAGCCGCCGTGGCTCCAGAGGTTGGCGACGCTGGCGGTATGGGTCGCGTCGGCCATGCCGAAACCGAACAGGAGGATGCCGAAGCCGCCGAGGATCATGGCGACGATGGCCGAGACCTTGAGCAGCGACAGCCAGAATTCCAGCTCGCCGAACACCCGCACGCTGCACAGGTTGAGGGCGCCGATGAAGAAGATGATCGACAGCACCCAGATCCAGCGCGGCACCTCGGGGAACCAGAAGCTCATGTAGTTGCCGAAGGCGGTCACGTCGGCCAGGCAGACGATGATCATCTCGAAGGCGTAGGTCCAGCCGGTGAGGAAGCCCGCCAGCGGGCCGATGTAGCTGCTCGCGTACTGGCCGAACGAGCCCGCCACCGGTTCGCGCACCGCCATCTCCCCGAGGGCGCGCATCACCATGTAAACCGCCGCCCCGGCCATCAGGTAGGCCATGAGCACCGCCGGCCCGGCCATCTGGATGGCCGACGCCGAACCATAGAACAGGCCCGTGCCGATGGCCGAACCCAGTGCCATGAAACGTATGTGCCGGGCGTTGAGGCCCCGGCGCAGGCTGGTCTGTACAGTCATTCCCTTGTTCTCCTTGTTCTTGGGGTGGTGGGCGGCTCCGGCGCCTCCATCGCAGGCGCCGCCCGGCATGACGGGTAGTCGGGGTGCCGGCCTCAGAGGCTCGGCAGCAGGCCCTCCGGCATCAGCGCATTGAGGCAACCGCTGGCTAGCAGCGTGCTGGCGGCCTCGATGTCCGGGGCGAAGAAACGGTCCTCCTGGTAGTAGGGCACCTGGCCGCGCAGCAGGGCGCGGGCCTCCTCCAGCTTCGGCGAGCTCTTCAGCCCTTCGCGGAAATCCAGGCCCTGGCAGGCGCCCAGCCACTCCACGGCGAGGATGCCGCGCACGTTCTCGGCCATGGCCCAGAGGCGCTTGCCGGCGTTCGGCGCCATGGAGACGTGGTCTTCCTGGTTGGCCGAGGTGGGCAGGCTGTCGACGCTGTGCGGATGGGCCAGCGCCTTGTTGTCGCTGGCCAGGGCGGCAGCGGTGACCTGGGCGATCATGAAGCCGGAGTTGACCCCGCCGTTGGCCACCAGGAAGGGCGGCAGCTGCGACATGTGCTTGTCCATCATCAGCGAGATGCGCCGCTCGGAGAGCGAGCCGATCTCGGCGATGGCCAGGGCCAGGTTGTCGGCGACCAGGGCCACGGGCTCGGCGTGGAAGTTGCCACCGGAAACCACGTCACCCTGTTCGGCGAACACCAGCGGGTTGTCGGAAACGGCGTTGGCCTCGACCTCCAGCACCTCGGCGGCCTGGCGCATCTGGGTCAGGCAGGCGCCCATCACCTGGGGCTGGCAGCGCAGGGAATAGGGGTCCTGCACCTTGTCGCACTGGGCGTGGGAGCGCGCCACCTCGCTGCTCTCGGTGAGCAGCGAGCGGTAGGCGGCGGCGACGTCGATCTGCCCGCGCTGGCCCCGGGCGGCATGGATGCGCGCATCGAAGGGCGCCCGCGAACCGAGCATGGCCTCGACGCTGAGCCCGCCACAGACGGTGGCGGCGGCGAACAGGTCCTCGGCCTCGAACAACCCGCGCAGCGCGTAGGCGGTGGAGGCCTGGGTGCCGTTGAGCAGGGCCAGGCCCTCCTTGGCGGCGAGGGTCAGCGGCTCCAGCCCGGCGATGGCCAGGGCCTCGGTGGCCGGCAGCCACTGGCCCTTGTGGCGGGCGCGGCTCTCGCCGAGCAGCAGCAGGGACATGTGCGCCAGGGGCGCGAGGTCACCGGAGGCGCCCACCGAGCCCTTGAGCGGGATGTGAGGGTAGACCTCGGCGTTGATCAGGGCGATCAGCGCGTCGATCACCTTGCGGCGGATGCCGGAGAAACCACGGGCCAGGCTGTTGACCTTGAGCAGCATGATCATCCGCACCAGGGCGTCGTCCAGTGGCTCGCCGACACCGGCGGCATGGGACAGCACCAGGGAGCGCTGCAGCTTCTCCAGGTCCTCGCGGGCGATGCGGGTGGAGGCCAGCAGGCCGAAGCCGGTGTTGATGCCGTAGGCGGTGCGGTCCTCGGCGATGATGCGTTCCACACAGGCGACGCTGGCCTCGATGGGCGCGTCGGCGCTGGCGTCCAGGCTCACACGCACCGGCCCGAGATGGACCTTGCGCAGCTGGGCCAGGGTCAGTCGGCCGGGCAGAAGATGGAGGTCGAACATGCTCATTCCCCCTTGCCGATCATCGGCAGGTTGAGGCCCTGCTCGCGGGCGCAGTCGATGGCGATCGGGTAGCCGGCGTCGGCATGGCGCATCACGCCGGTGCCCGGGTCGTTGGTCAGCACGCGGGCGATGCGCGCGGCAGCCTCGTCGGTGCCGTCGCAGACGACGACCATCCCCGAGTGCTGGGAGAAGCCCATGCCCACGCCGCCGCCATGGTGCAGCGACACCCAGGTGGCGCCGCTGGCGGTGTTCAGCAGGGCGTTGAGCAGCGGCCAGTCGGACACGGCGTCGGAGCCGTCGGCCATGGCCTCGGTTTCGCGGTTGGGGCTTGCGACCGAGCCGGAGTCGAGGTGGTCGCGGCCGATGACGATGGGCGCCGACAGCTCGCCGCTGCGCACCATTTCGTTGAACGCCAGGCCGAGCTTGGCGCGCTGGCCCAGGCCGACCCAGCAGATGCGCGCCGGCAGGCCCTGGAAGGCGATGCGCTCGCGGGCCATGTCCAGCCAGCGGTGCAGGTGGGCGTCGTCGGGGATCAGCGCCTTCACCTTGGCGTCGGTCTTGTAGATGTCCTGCGGGTCACCGGACAGCGCCGCCCAGCGGAACGGGCCGACGCCGCGGCAGAACAGCGGGCGGATATAGGCCGGGACGAAGCCGGGGAAGTCGAAGGCGTTGGCCACGCCCTCCTCCTTGGCCATCTGACGGATGTTGTTGCCGTAGTCGAAGGTGGGGATGCCCTGCTTCTGGAAGTCGAGCATGGCCTGCACGTGCACGGCCATGGACTGCTTGGCGGCCTTGACCACGCCGGCCGGGTCGCTCTGCGCGCGGTCGCGGTACTCCTCCCAGGTCCAACCGGCCGGCAGGTAGCCGTTGAGCGGGTCGTGGGCGCTAGTCTGGTCGGTGACCATGTCCGGACGCACGCCACGGCGCACCAGCTCGGGGAGGATCTCGGCGGCGTTGCCGTGCAGGGCGATGGAGATGGCGCGGCCTTCGGCGGTGTAGGTGGCGATGCGCGCCAGGGCGTCATCCAGGTCCTTGGCCTGCTCGTCGACGTAGCGGGTCTTCAGGCGGAAGTCGATGCGGCTCTGCTGGCACTCGATGTTCAGCGAGCAGGCGCCGGCCAGGGTCGCGGCCAGGGGCTGGGCGCCACCCATGCCGCCGAGGCCGGCGGTGAGCACCCAGCGACCGGCAAGCTTGCCGTCGTAATGCTGGCGGCCCGCCTCGACGAAGGTTTCATAGGTGCCCTGGACGATGCCCTGGCTGCCGATGTAGATCCAGCTGCCGGCGGTCATCTGGCCGTACATGGCCAGGCCCTTGGCATCCAGTTCGTTGAAGTGTTCCCAGGTCGCCCAGTGCGGCACCAGGTTGGAGTTGGCGATCAGTACGCGCGGGGCGTTGGCGTGGGTCTTGAACACGCCGACCGGCTTGCCGGACTGCACCAGCAGGGTCTCGTCCTCGTTCAGCTCCTTGAGGGTGCGGACGATGGCGTCGTAGCACTCCCAGTTGCGCGCGGCACGGCCGATACCGCCGTACACCACCAGCTCCTTGGGGTTCTCGGCCACTTCCGGGTCCAGGTTGTTCATCAGCATGCGCAGCGGCGCTTCGGTCAGCCAGCTCTTGGCGTTGAGCTGGGTACCGCGCGGGGCGCGGATCTCGACATCACGGAATTTGGTCATGGCAGGCTCCTGGGAGGCGTGGGGTGCAGAGGGACGGGAATCGTGCCCGGATATCTACACACATATGAACTTGTACATACAAGCATATGCAAGTGGAAGGCCAGTTCGGCGAAACAGGCTTCAGCTGCTCGCACAGAACCCCTGGAAGCAGCGAACGACACGGGCCTCGGCAGTGGGCGGAGAATCGATGACGAGCAGAAGGGAAAGTAGCCGACCTGTTACCGGGGCGCGCTTGTGGGGCGAAGCGCAGCGTTTCATGCACGCTAATGGGGCGTTCGGTAACGCAGCGGGGAACAGGAGGAGGGAAACGCAGGCTGGGCCGGGAGGCGTTTCGCCGAGGCAGGCAGCCGGCCGCAGCAGAGCCGAGCCAAATCAGGCGATGCACCGTTGGCGCCTCGCTGCTCGGCGCCAACCTGGGTTGTCATGTACGACCCAACGGGATCAGCGCGGCTGCAGCTCGATCAGGCAGCAATCCACCACGGTCAGGGCGTCGAGCACCAGTTCGCGCAAGGCCCCGTCACCTTCCAGGTGCAGGCAGTCATGGCGGCCGAGGTGCAGCGCCTCGCCGCCCACCTGCACATCCAGCCCCTCACCGGCACTGAACAGCACCAGGGTGCGGGCGGAGCTGAACAGGCGCAGCGGCCCGTTGACGCGCTGCCATTGCAGGCGAGCGCCGAAGCGTTGCGGGGCGTAGATCAGATTGAAGTCGCGGATGGCGCCACCCAGCAGCTCGCACTCCACGCGGCTGCCGCCATCGAAGGCGAAGGCGTCGCCGGGCTTCAGCTCGCGAGAGGGCATGCCATCCACCACGAGGCGCATGCCGTCACCCTCCAGTACGGTGATGACGCGCTGGTAGCCGGTGAAGGCGGAAAAGGGACCGGGCTGGCCGACATCGGCGATGGACAGGCGCCAGCCGAAACCCTCGAGGTCGGCGCCGCCGTCGCGGAGGATTTCCTGGGTGGAGCCGGCGCCGTTCTTCCACGGCATGCGCGGGTAGTCGACCGCGCGCAGGACCTGGGGCGCCCTCATGAGCCGAACCGCCCTTCGAGGCGGTAGCGCGAGCCGGGGTAGAGCAGGCGCGCGCTGGTCACGGTATTGCGGCCCGACCAGGTACGGCGGCGGATCAGCAGGCAGGGTTCGCCGCGCTCGATCTGCAGCAGCCGGCATTCGTCGGCCTCGGCGAGGATGGCCTCGACCACGTGCTCGCCCTCGGTGAGCGGCGCGACCTGGGACAGGTAGGCGTGGGGCGTCTGCTGGGTGAAGTCCTGCCTGAGGTAGTCCGGCGCCACCGAGGCGTTGACGTAGCGGTCCTCGATCTGCACCGGTACGTCGTTCTCGAAATGCACGATGACCGAGTGGAACACCCGCTGGCCTTCGCGCACATCCAGCGCCAGGGCGCGCTCGGAACCGGCCAGCTCCTCGCCCAGGGCGATCACTTCGCAGCGGTGCGCATGGCCCCGCGCGGTGATTTCCTCGGCGATGTTGTGCACCTCGAACAGCGCGGCCTGGCCCTTGGGCTCGGCGACGAAGGTGCCGACACCCTGCATGCGCACCAGGTAGCCCTCGGCGGTCAGCTCGCGCAGCGCTCGGTTGACGGTCATGCGGCTGACGCCCAGTTCGTTGACCAGCTCGCTCTCGGAAGGCACGCGGTGGTGCGGCGGCCAGGTGCCGTCGTCGATCTGCCGGCAGATCATCTGCTTGACGCGGGCGTACAGCGGCGCGGGCGCCTCGCCGGGCTGGACGGCGAAGGACGGGATGTCGACGGACGGGTTGGGCACGGGGATCACTCCTTGGCGGCGTGCCCGGCGGGGCGGCCGGGGGTCTGGACGAGTTTACGGTCTCGATATACGTCTGTATATGTATATACAAATAACAACCTTCGCAGGTCGCCAATCATGCCAGCCTTCTTCACCGAACGAGCCCTGCTTCCCCGGGGCTGGGCCAGGAACGTCCGTTTCGAGGTGGCCGCGGACGGCCGCCTGGGCCGCGTCGAGCCGGGCGCCACGGCCGATGGCGCCGAACACCTGAAAGGCCCGGTCGTGCCGGGGATGCCCAACCTGCACTCCCACGCCTTCCAGCGCGCCATGGCGGGGCTGGCCGAAGTGGCGGGCGACCCCAATGACAGCTTCTGGACCTGGCGCGACCTGATGTACCGCCTGGTCGGCCGCATGCAGCCGGAGCAGGTGGAAGTGATCGCCCGGCAGCTCTATATCGAGATGCTCAAGGCGGGCTTCACCGGCGTCGCCGAATTCCATTACCTGCACCACGACCGCGACGGCCGCCCCTATGCCGACCCGGCGGAGCTGGCCTTGCGCATCAGCCAGGCCGCCCGTCGCACCGGCATCGGCCTGACCCTGCTGCCGGTGCTCTACAGCCATTCCGGCTTCGGCGGCCAGGCGCCCAATGACGGCCAGCGCCGCTTCATCAACGGCACCGACGGCTACCTCGCCCTGCAGCAGCGCCTGCGCGAGGCACTGCCGGCCGACCAGGTACTGGGCACCTGCTTCCACTCCCTGCGCGCGGTCACCCCGCAGCAGATCGACGCCGTGCTGGCGGCGGATGCGGGCGATGCCCCCATCCACATCCACATCGCCGAGCAGCGCAAGGAAGTGGACGACTGCCTGGCCTGGAGCGGCCGCCGCCCGTTGCAGTGGTTGTACGAGAACGTCGACGTGGATCCGCGCTGGTGCCTGGTCCACGCCACCCACGCGGAAGCCGACGAGGTCGAGGCGATGGCCCGCAGCGGCGCGGTGGCCGGCCTGTGCCTGACCACCGAAGCCAACCTGGGCGACGGCATCTTCCCGGCAGTGGACTACCTGGCCCGGGGCGGGCGCTTCGGTATCGGCTCGGACAGCCATGTGTCGGTCAGCCCGGTGGAGGAACTGCGCTGGCTGGAATACGGCCAGCGCCTGCGCGATCAACGCCGCAACCGCCTGCACCAGCCCGGCCAGCCGCGCGTGGGCGACGCCCTCTACCAGGCCGCCCTGGCCGGCGGCGCCCAGGCGCTGGGGCAGCCCGGTGGTGCCCTGGAAGTGGGCAGGCGCGCGGACTGGCTGGTGCTGGATGGCAACGACCCCTACCTCGGCACCGCTGCGGACGATGCGCTGCTCAACCGCTGGCTGTTCGCCGGCGGCGATCGTCAGGTACGCGATGTGATTGTGGCGGGGCGCTGGGTGGTGCAGGACGGCCGTCACCCCGAGGAAGAGGCGACGGCCCGAGAGTTCGCCGACACGCTGCGCGCGCTGCTGGGGTGACCCTCAGCGCGGCATCTCGTCGTCCGGCGTACGCCAGATCAGGGCATCGGTGTCGTAGCCCTGCTGCCGTGCCAGTTCCAAGAGGTGCGTGCGGGTGTGTTCCGGCACCTCGGGCGTGCGCGAGAGCATCCACAGGTAGGTGCGATCCGGATGCCCCACCAGCGCCGTCTGGTAGTTCTCGTCCAGGTAGAGCACCCAGTACTGGCCCTTGGTGAGATCCGGCGCCAGGCGGCTGAACCAGTTGTCGAAGCGCACCCAGAGCTTGTCGGTCTGCCCGGCGACCTGGGGCACGGCCTGGCCCTGGGCCTCCTGCCATTCGCCCTCGGCGGTGCGGCAACGGTTGAGCACGCCGACCGCGCCATCCGGCTGCAGGCTGTAGTGGGCCTCGGATTGCGCGCAGTGGCGCTGGAAGAACATCGGCAGCCGAGCCAGCTCGTACCAGGTGCCCTGGTAGCGCTCCAGGTCCACCGAGCCCACGGTACGCGGCGGCGCGGCGGGCTCGCCGGAGCCGGCACAGCCCGCCAGCAGCAATGCGCCGAGCAGCAGTGACAGGCGGGTCATTTCAGGCCCTGCCCCTGGTACATCATCACCTTGTCACCCGCGAACTGGATGCTGATGTAGGCCTTCTGGTCGCCCCAGGTGCAACTGGTCAGCCCCACGGCGCCCGAGCACTCGGTCGGCTCGCCGATGATCTGCTCGACCTCGGCCTTGGCCATGCCGGCCTTGAGCTTCGAATAGTTCTCCTGGTTGATCTTGTTGCAGGCGGCGAGCGCGACGCAGACGGACAGCAGGGCAAGGATGCGCAGTTGCATGGATGACTCCGTGATGGATGGGATGCCGCGCAAGCTTGGCACAGCGTTGCGCGCGATGCCCATTGGAGTCAGAAGCGCGAGCCGGGTTCCTTCAGGAAGGCGGCTTCCTCGGCGCTTGAAGGACGACCGAGGATGGCGTTGCGATGGGGGAAACGGCCGAAGCGGGCGATCACCGCGTGGTGGCGCACGGCGTAGTCGAGGAAGCCGTCGAACAGGTCGCGCTCGGCGGGGCTGACGGCGTCGCGCAGGGCGGTGTAGCGCTGCACGGCGAGTTCCTGGGCGGCCAGGTCCTCGGCATGCTCGAAGACGATCTCGATGAAGACGCGTCGGATCGGCGCGAGCGAAGCGTCCAGGCCCCGGGCGATGCCCTCGCGCACCAGCGCCTGGGCGCGGGCGTCACCGGCGAAGGCGCGCGGCTGCTCGCGGAAGAGCATGCGCGGCAGCTGGTCGAGCAGCAGGACCAGCGCCAGCCAGCCCTCGGGCTGCCCGGCCCAGTCGCCGAGGCCACCGGCCAGGGCCTGCTCCACCTGCTCGGCGAAGCGCTGGCGGGCATCCTCGTCCTGGCTGTCGCGCTTGCCGAACCACAGCCCCTGGCGCGAGGCCGCCACCTCGACGGCGCCGGCCTCGGGGCCGAACCACCAGTCGAGCAACGGCTGCCAGGGTGCCATCGGTTATTCCTGGTGGTAGCCGGTGACGCGCTCGACTTCCTGCTTGGAGCCGAGGAACACCGGTACGCGCTGGTGCAGCGACGTCGGCTTGATGTCGAGGATGCGCTGGCGGCCGTCGGTGGCGGCACCACCGGCCTGCTCGATGATGAAGGACATCGGGTTGGCCTCGTACATCAGGCGCAGCTTGCCGGGCTTCTCCGGCTCACGGGCGTCCCAGGGGTACATGAACAGGCCGCCACGGGTGAGGATGCGATGCACGTCGGCCACCATGGAGGCGATCCAGCGCATGTTGTAGTTCTTGCCCAGCGGGCCTTCCTTGCCGGCCAGCAGTTCGTCCACGTAGCGCTTCACCGGGGCTTCCCAATGGCGCTGGTTGGACATGTTGATGGCGAACTCGGCGGTGGCCTCCGGCACGCGGATGTCATCGTGGGTCAGCACGAAGCTGCCCAGCTCGCGGTCCAGGGTGAAGCCCTTGACGCCATCGCCCAGGGTCAGCAGCAGCATGGTCTGCGGCCCGTAGATGGCGTAGCCGGCGGCGACCTGGCGGGTGCCCGGCTGGAGGAAGGCCTGCTCGTTGAGGCTGTCGTTCTGGGAGAGGTACTCGTCCGGGCAGCGCAGCACCGAGAAGATGGTGCCGACCGAGACGTTGACGTCGATGTTGGAGGAGCCGTCCAGCGGGTCGAACACCAGCAGGTACGCACCCTTGGGGTACTTGCCGGGGATCTGGTAGGCGTTGTCCATCTCTTCGGAGGCCATGCCCGCCAGGTGGCCGCCCCATTCGTTGGCCTCCAGGAGGATCTCGTTGGACAGTACGTCGAGCTTCTTCTGTACCTCGCCCTGCACGTTCTCGGTGCCCATGCTGCCGAGCACGCCACCGAGGGCGCCCTTGGATACGGCGTGGCTGATTTCCTTGCACGCGCGCGCGACGATCTCGATGAGGAAGCGCAGATCGGCAGGGGTGTTGTGGCTGCGGGTCTGCTCGATCAGATAGCGGCTCAGGGTTACGCGGGACATGGAAGAGGCTCCGGAGGGGAAGGAAAAACGCGCGCAGTTTAGCGCGACTCGCGCCGCAATGCTGCACGCCGCTCGGCAGCCCTGTGCAACGCCCGGATCAGAGGCGCAGAAGGCCGTCGGGGGCGGCACGCAGAATCATCTGACGCAGCAAACGCCAACTGGTTCAGCGCAGGCTCAGAGCCCCACCCGGGCCAGGGCGCAGACCTGGTTGCGGCCGCTGCGCTTGGCCTCGTAGAGCGCGGCGTCGGCCACCTGCAGCAACTCGTCGAGGCTCCTGCCCTGGGCGGGCCAGACGGCCAGTCCGGCGGACAGGGTGACGCGCAGCTCGCCGATGCGGGTGGCCAGGGCCGTATCCGCCAGCTCGCGGCGGATCGCTTCCAGGCGCAGCCGTGCCTCGTCGCTGTCGGCGCCGGGGAGGATCAGCAAAAACTCCTCGCCGCCGATGCGGAACACCGCGTCGGTACTGCGCAGGCTGCATTCGAGCAAGCCGGCGACGCCCTTGAGCACGTCGTCGCCAACCAGGTGGCCATGGCGATCGTTGAGCTGCTTGAAGTGGTCCAGATCGATGAGCGCCAGGGCGATGGGGGTTTCCTCGCGCAGGCTGCGGGCCTGCTCGCGGGCGAAGAACTCGTTGAGGTAGCGCCGGTTGTAGAGCCCCGTGAGCGGGTCGCAGAGCGCCTGCTCCTGCAACTGCTCGTGCAGGCTGGAGATGGTCCGCAGGCGCTCTTCGCTGAGGGCCAGGGCCTCGGCCAGCTGCAGCTCGCTGCGGTGGCGCTCGGTGACCTCGCGCAGGTAGACCATCCGCCCCAGCATGTGGCTGCCACTGCGGGTGATGCGTTCGATGGCACGCGCACGCACTTCGAAGTAGCGCGGCGGATCGCCCAGGGTCAGCATCGGCTCGCCGCTGGCCTGGGCCTGCAGCAGGCCGTGCAGCTCGACGCCGAACACCGGCCAGCCCAGCAGCGCCCTGCCCTGCCAGCCGCCGCGCAGGCCCGCGAGGCGCAGCGCCGCCGGGTTGGCTTCGATGACCCGGCCCTTGGCGTCGATCACCAGCACCGGATCGGGCAGCTCCTCCAGCAGCAGGTGGCGCGCCACCGGCAGCAGGTCGAACAGGCGCACGCCGAGGATCAGCCAGGCGAAGGCCAGCAGGGTGAAGGCGAAACTGAAGGGCGTCGGATCGAAGCCGAACAGGGTCCAGCCGAACACCACGTAGCTGATGTTGGCGGCCCAGGGCACGCAGGTGACCACCCCGAACGCGAGATAGTGGCGACGGTGCAGGCCATGGCTGGTGATCACCGCGCGGCTCACCACCGCCAGGCAGAACAGCATCATCACGTAGACGTAGACGGCCGCACCGTGGAACAGCACGCCATGCTCGTACACGACCGGCGCGCCGGGCAGGTCCGACGCCGGCCCCGTCGCCGGCCCATAGAACGCCTGGTGCCAGGGATTGCTCAGCGCCAGCCCCCAGACCAGCAGCGGCACCACCGCCAGCGGCAGGTAGCGATGCATGGGCAAGGGTTCACGGATGCTGTTGACGTACTGCCAGAGGAACACCGCCCAGAGCGTGGGCACGGCGACGATTCCCGGCCAGGCCATGCTGGCCCAGAACACCTTGCACTCGGCGCCGGTGGCGGCGAGTTCGAGGCCGGCGGTGGACAGCCACCAGAGGATGCACAGGTGCAGGATGACGAAGCTGGCGCGCCCGGGGAAATAGCGTTGCCGGCCGATCCAGCGGGCGAGGAACATGATGCCGACGCTCAGCATGCAGGTGAACAGGACGGGGCTGGTCAGGGCCCAGCCGGAAGCACCGCACAGGCTCATGGTCGGTCACCGGGGCCGGGCCGGAGGGGAACCGGGCACCCGGAAGAGTACTGGCCGAAAAGGCGGGCAGCGAACCGCTGCGGAATGTTGTCGAGCACCGGCCTTCCTGACCTGACGCAAAAAAGAACGGCGCGTGACCCCTGTCACGCGCCGCTCTAGAAGATACATCAAAAAGCCAGCATTGAAGTGACAACTTCGCGCAACGTGGCGCCCTCAGGCGCCCTTGCCCTGGCCTCTCAGCAGGCTCAACGCCATCAGCACCAGCAGCCCCACGCCGAGCAGCAGCACCGCCCACAGGCCGATGCGCTTCCAGGCCAGCGCCGAGTCCTTTTCCGCTGCGACCACCACGGCCTTCCGCTCGGCCAGGCGCAGGTCGCCGTCGAGCTGGGCGCGCCCCATCTTCTCCAGGCTGCCGGGGCCGTAGCCGGGCACCAGGGTGGTCAGCGGCAGCTCGGCGGTCGCGGCACCCGGTTGGCCGATGGCCAGGGTAAAGGGCGGCGTGCCCCGGGCCAGGAACACCACCTGCAGCGCGCGCATGCCTACCTGCAGGGTCGGGGCCTTGGCGCCGAAACCACCGGCACGCGGGTCGACGCTCATCTTCAGGTGCTGCACCGGCGTCCAGCCGGACAGCACCAACTGGTCCTGCACCACCTCGCTACCGTCCTGCGGCAGGCGATAGAGCAGCCCGGACGTCAGGCCCTGCCATTGCGCGGTGTCGTTGCGCCGCGCCTGCAGCTGCACCGGTGCCAGGGTGTTGGCCTGGTCGAGGGAGAACTTCAGCCGCTCGATCGGCAGGGGCAACGGCAGGTCCCAGGCGTACTCGCCCTTGCCCGTCGTGCTCGCGACCAGCGGCTCGGACCACACCAGCGGCGCCGGACGGCTCTCCTGGCTGGCACCGGTGACACGGGCCTCGGTCAGCAGCGGTGCCTCTCGATCCAGCCAGAGCAGGCGCAGGTAGCGCGCCTTCTGCCCCGGCAGCACCACCTCGCGCTGGTAGATATGGTCATCGCCGAAGCTCAGCCGGGCGATCTGCCCGGTGCCCCAGGAGCGCCAGCCCTGCAGGTCGTCGCTGGCCTCGATGCTGAAGCGCTGGAAGCCTTCGCCCGCCTCGCTCCAGTCGATCACCAGCTTCTCCAGCGGCGTCTTCACCGCGCTGGCGTCCAGCAACCAGCCACGCAGGCGCTCGCCCGTGGCGGCCGGGTCCTCCGGCAGCACCTCGACCACGGTGCCGGTGGTGCTGCGCTCCACCCTCACCCGCGGCGCACCCTGGCCGGCATCGGCCGGGCCACGCAGGGGGAACCACTTGAGCGCCACGTCCTGCTCGCTCCGCGTGACCTCCGACTCGCTGCGGGTCAGCGCATAGGCCAGCGGTTCGCCCTCGGCGTTGAAGATGCGCAGGTCGCGCAGGTCCGCATGACGGGCGACGAAATGCAGCGACATCGGCAGGTCGACGCGGTACCAGGGGCCGTTGCCCTCGACCTTGAGCGGCACCCGGGCGGCGAAGTCGTCCAGGCTGTCCTGGGCCTGGGCCGGCTGCGTCACGCACAACAGGCCCAGGCAGATGTTCAGCAAGAGGGGGAAACGGCTCATGCGTTGATCTGCTCCGATTCAGGCGCCGCCCGCTTGGGCGGGAGCGGCGCGAAATAGCCGACGACCAGCAGCAACACGCCGACGCCGATGAAGGAAATGATGCGCTCCAGGCCACCCCGGTTGCCCAGCTCGACGAAGAACAGCTTGGCCACCACCACCGCGATCAGCGCGGCGCCCACCAGCCACAGCTCGCGATGGACGCGCCTGTGGCCGCCGATCATCAGGCCCAGGGCGATACTGGTCCAGACGATGGACAACCCGGCCTGCACCAGCATCGAATCCAGCTGCGCATCCAGCACGAAGGGCACGCCGCCCCAGTGGTGGGCGCTGCGGAAGACGATGGCCGTGGCCAGGGCGAACAGCGAGGCGCCCACCACCCATTGCGGCGCCAGGCGCTGCACGGTGGCGTCGAAGCCGAATTCGCCGAGGTTCTCGCGCAGCCATAGCCAGACCCCCAGCAGGGCGAACAGCAGCCCCAGCTCCAACGGGTTGACCAGCGGCAGGTAGGGCAGCGGATCGGCACTGCCGTCGCTCCAGGCGTTGGCGATCCAGAACCAGGCCAGCATCATCGCCGCCAGCGGCATGGCCGCCCACAGGCGGTACTCGCGCGCGAAGGCGGCGACCGGCCAGGGCAGGCGCATCACCCGGGTGACCAGCAGCAGGTAGAGGCTCGGCAACAGCGCCCAGCCCAGCCAGCGCCAGGCGTTGTAGTGCTCGGACAGCAGCATCAGCAGGTAGCGCAACTCCAGCGCCAGCACGCCGAGGATCAACCAGCAGCCGAGCACGTGGGCAGCGCTGCGGGCTCCCTCCGGCAGCAGGCCGTGCAGCGTGCGCAGCGCCAGCAGGTGCACCGCGAACAGCGCACCCCAGCCCAGCCAGCCGAAGTCGGCGGCCGGATGGTAGTTGGGGTGCCAGGCCTGCATCAGCGCCACGAGGGCCGCCGGCACCAGCAACAGGCAGAGCAGCGCGAGGGTGCGCCACTGGGCACGCAGCGCCAAAAGCATCCACAGCGCCACGGTCACCGAGGCCGCCAGCAGCGCCAGCGGCACCTGCAGCCCAGGTGCGGCGAAGCGGCCGATCTCGGCGACCCAGGCCAGCGTCCACCAGCCGGCGCTCCAGACCAGCAAAAGCTGCGACAGGTGCCCCAGGCTCACGCCTTGCAGGCGCGGGTCTTCGCGCCGGGCCTCGCTGTGCAGGCGCCAGGCACCGGCCAGGGCCGCCAGGGACAGCACCAGCGGCGTCCAGAAGCCGGCATGGGCCAGCGGACTCAGGCCCTCGGCGCTGAGCTGGCCGAGCAACAGCGGGCTGACCGCCAGGAAGCTGAGGCCGGCCACCACCTGCAGCGCCAGGCCGAAGATGAAGCTGGCGCGCAGCTGCAGGTGCAGGCTGAGCCAGACGATCAGCAGGCCGCTTCCGCCCCAGACCGCGCTGGCCGTGCGCCAGGGCAGGACGAAGAGCACCGCCAGGTTGATGAACGCCAGGCCCACCAGCAGTACCACGGACATGCTGCGCAGCAGGCGCTTGTCGTTGCGCACCATGTCGTCGCGGGCCGCCACCAGCATGCCGCCGATCAGCGCCAGGCCGATCAGCGAGGCGGTGACCAGGCCGTTCCAGCCCAGCGCACTGCCGCTGCCCAGCCCGCTGCGGTCCATGCCCAGGAGGAACACGGCGCCACCGAGCAGCTGCACGGCGAAGGCGCTGAAGAGGAAGGTGCGCGAGGCCAGGCGCAGGCCGACGTAGAGGGTCGCCAGGCCGGCTAGGGCCCAGACGATGGCAGTGCCTTCGGCGCGCAGGCACAGCGGCGCGATCAGGTAGAGGAAGGCCAACCCGCTGCAGGCCAGCATCGGCAAGCCGCTGCGCTCCCAGACGGACGCCTCTTCCTCCTGCGCCCCGCGCAGTTGCCAGAAGCTGAACAGCAGCGCCACGCCGAGCATCAGCGCACCCAGCGGCGCGCCGTCCAGCAGGCTGTCGACGCCCACGCGCAGGCTGCCGAGGAAGGCCAGGGCCGCCCCCACCTGCAACAGCAGGGCGAAGGCACGGGCCAGCGGCCGGCGCTGACGCAGGCCCAGCCAGAAGATGCCGGCGCCTTCAACGGCCCAGGCGGCGGAGGTCCAGCGTGCATCCAGGCCCAGCGGAATGGCCAGGGTGCCGAACACCACGCCGAGGGCCATGCAGGTTTCCACCAGCAGCAAGGCGCGGCCCGGCGCGCGGCCCGACAGCACCCGGGCGATCAGCACGTACAGCAGGCCCAGGGCCAGGGCGCTGAAGGCGGCGCCGAACTCGATGTGGTGGATCACCGCGTACTGCAGGCCGAAACCGACCAGGGGCGGGCCGAACAGCACGGTGCCGTCGATGTAGTCGCCCTGGCGCGCCGACCAGCGCAGCAACGCGTCACGCTCGCCATCCGGCGCGGCGGCCGCCTCGCGCAGCTTGCGCCGGGCGAACAGCAGGCCGATGGCCAGGTACATGAGGAAGAACAGCACCAGGAAGGGCTCGGTGCTGGCGAACAGCTCGGGGTTGTAGGAGCGCTGACCCCAGGCCAGCCCAATACCAAAGGTGCCGACGAAGCCGATCAGGTTGAGCAGGCGCCAGGCCTTGAACCAGGCGATGGCGAAGATGCCCGCATTGAGCAGGGCGAAATAGGAGAACAGCGCGACATGGTTGCCGCTGCCGGTGGAGGTGAGGATCGGCGCGGCGAAACCGCCCAGCGCCGCGGCGGCGGCCAGGCCCAGGGCATCCTGCAGCACGGCGAGGATGGCCGAGCAGATCGTCACCACGATCAGCAGGATCAGCGCCATCTTCGGGTCCAGCAGCGGGTGCAGGCGCATCGCCGCGAACACCGTCAGGTAGAGCACCGCGATGCCCGCGCCCTGCAGCATCAGGCCGTAGTTGGGGTTGCGCCGGCGCAGCCACCAGCCCAGCCCCAGCAGGGCGATGGCGGCAGCCGCGACGCCCGCATAGCGCACCTCGATGGGCACCACCATGCCTTCGGTGGCATAGCGCAGGAGGAAGGCCAGGCCGAGGAACAGCAGCAGCACGCCGACCCGCAGCACGGTGTTGCCGCCGAACAGCCAGTTGCGCGCGGCCGCGAAGCCCCGCTCGAACAGCGAGGGCTCGCGGCCGCGCGCAACTGGCTGT
>NZ_QKRU01000044.1:0-63886 GCF_003234055.1 Pseudomonas sp. 57B-090624 | reverse complement strand
CGCCGCGGCCGAACCGAGCCTGTTCAAGGGCCTGGTGAAGTCGCTGGTAGGCCTGTTCGCTGGCAAGGAAGAAGCCCAACCCGCCGCCACCGAAAAGAGCACCTCCAGCGAGCGCACCGCCCGCACCGAGGAGCGCCGTAACGGTCGTCAGCAGAACCGCCGTCGTGACAGCCGTGAAGGTCGCGAAGAGCGCAAGCCACGTGAAGAGCGCCAGCCGCGCGAAGCCCGCGAGACGCGTGAGCCGCGCGAAGGCCAGGAAAACCGCCGTGAACGTGGCGAGCGTCCGCCGCGCGAGGAGCGTCAACCGCGTGAAGATCGCCAGCCTCGCGAAGCCCGCGAACCGCGCGAGCCCCGTGAAGAGCGCGCACCGCGTGAGCCTCGCGAGGAGCGTCAACCTCGTGAAGAGCGCCAACCGCGTGAAGAACGTGCACCTCGCGAAGCTCGTGAGCCGCGCGAGCCCCGCGAAGGCCAGGAAAACCGCCGCGAACGTGGCGAGCGTCCGCCGCGCGAGGAGCGCCAGCCCCGTGAAGAGCGCGCACCGCGCACCGAGCAGGCTGCCGAGCCCAGCGAAGAAGAACTGCTGAATAACGAAGAGCTGCTGGACGATGATCAGGAAGGCGCCGATGGCGAACGTCCTCGTCGTCGCTCCCGCGGCCAGCGTCGTCGCAGCAACCGCCGCGAGCGCCAGCGTGAAGTCGAAGGCGAAGAAGGCGTGGAAGGTAGCGAAGAAGCCACTGTCGAAGGCAGCGTTCCCGCCGCCGTCGCCGTGACCGCCGTCGCTGCCGGCATCATCGCCGAGCAGACCGAAGGCCAGGCCAGCAGCGAACCGACCCCGGTCGAAAACGCCACCAGCGAAGCCCCGGCTGCCGAAACCATCGCCGAAACCATCGCCCAGGAGCAGGAACCCGCCGCAGTGGTCGAGACCAGCGCCCCGGCCGTCATCGAAAGCGAAGTGTCCGTCGTGGTTGCCGAACCGGCCGTCGAAACCGTCGCCGTCGAAGCCCCGGTTGACGTCGCACCGGCTGCCGAAACCGTCGCGGAAGTCGAGGCTCCGGCCCCGGTCGAAGCCCCGGTTGAAGCCGAACCGGTCTCCGCTCCCGCCGCTGCGCCGGTCAGCGCCGGTGGCCGCGCACCGAACGACCCTCGTGAAGTGCGTCGTCGCCAGCAGGAAGCCGAGCGCCTGGCACGTGAAGCCGCTGCCGCTCCGGCCGTGGCAGCCCCGGTGGTTGAAGAAGCCGCCCCGGCCGTGGTCGAAGTCGCCGCTGAGCAGGAGCCGGTGGCTGAAGCCCAGGTCGAGCCTGCCGTCGAAGCCAGCGTGGAAGCCCCGGAAGTCGCTGAAGAGCCGAAGGTCGAAGTGACCCAGGCCAGCAGCACCACCGAGGAAGCCGTTGCTGAAGAAGCGAAGGAAGAGGAAGAAGCCAAGGACGAGTCCAAACCGACCGTCTGAGGCCCTGCCTGAATGAAAAAGGGATGCTTCGGCATCCCTTTTTCTTTGGGCCGGAAAAGGTATCCAGGCCCCGATCCACATGACGCCAATCGCGCCTGCGGGTCGGGCACAGGCCACGGCGCGGCACCCCGCCCTCCTGCAGGCCAAAAAAAAGGGATGCAGAAGCATCCCTTTCATAGCCGTTCAGCCCGCCTCAGAGCAGGTTCGGCTCCATCTCCAGCGCCACGCCGAAACGCTCGGCGATATCGGCCTGGATGCGCTGCGCCAGAGCCCAAAGCTGCTGCCCGGTGGCACCGCCGTAGTTGACCAGCACCAACGCCTGCAAACGGTGGACACCCGCATCGCCGTCTCGGAAGCCCTTCCAGCCCGCGCGCTCGATAAGCCAGCCCGCCGCCAGCTTCACCTGCCCACCCCTTTGCGGATAGGCCACCAGATCCACGTGCTCGCCGCGCAGCCGCTCGGCCAGCTCTGCGGAAACCAGCGGGTTCTTGAAGAAGCTGCCGGCGTTGCCCAGTTGCGCCGGGTCGGGCAGCTTTTCGCTGCGGATGGAACAGATGGCACGGCTCACATCCAGCGCCGTCGGGGCATCCACGCCCTGTTCCTGCAAGCGCTGGCGCACCGGGCCGTAGTCCAGGTGCAGACGCGCATTGCGGCTCAAGCGGAAGCGCACTCGCAGGATCAGCCAGCGGCCCGCTTCACGCTTGAACAGGCTGTCCCGGTAGGCGAAGGCGCACTCTTCCAGAGCAAACTCACGCAGCTCGCCGGTCTGGCGATCCAGCGCGGTCAACCCGGCGAACACGTCCTTGATCTCCACCCCATAGGCACCGATGTTCTGCATCGGCGCCGCGCCGACCGTACCGGGAATCAGGCTGAGGTTCTCCAGCCCCACCAGGCCCTGCTCCAGGGTCCAGAGCACGAAGGGGTGCCAGGCCTCCCCGGCCTCCGCCTCGACCACCACCGAATCACCATCGTCACTCAGGATATGCACGCCACGGCTGGCCATGCGCAGTACCAGCGCGTCGACATCCCGGGTCAGCAACAGGTTGCTGCCGCCGCCGAACACCTGCAGCGGTACGCCACGCTCCGCCGCCAGTGCCAGCGCCTCGCGCACCTCGGCCTCGTCACGGGCTTCGGCGAACAACCGCGCCCGGACATCGATGCCAAAGGTGTTGAAAGGCTTGAGGGAGACATTCTCGGAAAGGACCAGGCTCACAGGCGCCCCCGTATCTCGGCGACCAGGCCGTCACAGGCCTGCTCGATCAGGTCCAGCACCTCCTCGAAGCCCTCCTCGCCCCCGTAGTAGGGATCCGGAACCTCTTCGGGCACCAGGCCGTAGCGACGCAGGAACAGGTCCGGCTCACTGCCGCCGCGACGCAGCCCCTCGAGGTCGCGCAGGTTGCTGTGGTCCATCGCCAGAACCAGGTCGAAACGGGCGAAATCGTCCACGCTCACCTGGCGCGCGCGCAGCAGGGAAAGGTCATAGCCACGGCGCTGGGCCGCCTGGCGGGTACGCATGTCCGGCGCCTTGCCGACATGCCAGTCGCCGGTGCCGGCGGAGTCGACCTCCACCCGTCCATCCAGGCCCGCCTTGCGCAGCTTGTGACGCAGCACACCCTCGGCGGTGGGCGAGCGGCAGATATTGCCGAGGCAGACGAACAGGACCTTCATCAGGCCCCCAGCAAGCGGCGGACCCGCTCCAGGTCTTCGGCGGTATCGACCCCCGCAGCCGGCGCCTCGAGTGCATCGGCCACATGGATGCGCACACCGTGCCAGAGCGCGCGAAGCTGCTCCAGGCACTCGGTGTCCTCCAACCAGCAGGGGCCCCATGCGACGAAGTCATGGAGAAACCGCACGCGGTAGGCGTAGATGCCGATATGCCGGCGGTAAGGCACCCCTTCGGGCAGTGCATCGCGCCCTTGGGCGAAGGCGTCCCGGGCCCAGGGCAGCGGTGCGCGACTGAAGGTCAGGGCCAGGCCCTGGGCGTCGGTCGACACCTTGACCACGTTGGGGTTGAACAACGCCTCAACCTCATGGATCGGCTCGGCCAGGGTGGCGATGCCGGCCTCGGGATGGGCGGCCAGGTTGGCTGCCACCTGATCGATGATCGACGGCGGAATCAGTGGCTCGTCGCCCTGCACGTTGACCACGATGGCATCGTCACCGAGCCCCAGCTGGGTGGCGACCTCGGCCAGGCGGTCGGTGCCGGAGTTGTGGTCAACACGGGTCAGCACCGCATCGGCGCCGAACGCCTTGCAGGCCTCGACGATGCGCGGATCGTCGGTGGCCACCACCACGCGTTCCGCCGAGCTGCGTCGAGCCTGCTCCCAGACGTGCTGGATCATCGGCTTGCCGCCGATGTCCTGCAGCGGCTTGCCGGGCAGGCGCGTGGAAGCGTAGCGAGCGGGGATGACGACGGTGAATGCCTGGCCCATCACTTGTCCAGCCGTTCATCGACGTTGAGGGTGCGCGCCTCGCTCTCCAGCATCACCGGGATGCCTTCGCGGACGGGGAAGGCCAGAGCATCGGCCTTGCAGACCAGCTCGCTCTTGTCGTCGGCGAGCTTCAGCGCGCCCTTGCACAGAGGGCAGGCGAGGATATCGAGCAGTTTGGTGTCCATGGGGAGTCCTTGGAGGCCACCTACAGGGGTGGCTGATGGGGTTACGAGCGTTCGCTGGCCAGGCGTGCCAGGCGCGCGTCGAGCCATGCGACGAAGCCCTCGGTGGGCACGGCATCGACGGCCAGGTACCACCAGTCGCCAGCGGCGAAGGCCCGGCATTTCACCGCGTCCTTCTCGGTCATCACCAGGGGCAGTGCCGGGCTGAATTGCAGCTCGGCGGCACCAAAGCTGGCGTGGTCGGCGAAAGCATGCGGAATCGGGCGCCAGTTTAGCGCCTCGAGCGTGGTGAAGAAACGCTGTGGATTACCGATGCCGGCGACCGCGTGAAGCGCCTGTCCAGGGGGGAAATGCTCGAGACCGACCCGTTCGCCACTCAGCAGGTTGACCAACGCGGTGGGCCGCAGGCGGAAGCCATAGGCACCCCCGGGGCCAGCGTCGGCGCCGTTGTAGAGCACCGCGTCGACACTCTCGAGGCGCTGCGCCGGCTCGCGCAGGGGGCCGGCCGGCAGGCAACGACCATTGCCCAGGCCACGGGCAGCGTCGATCAGAACCAGTTCGATGTCCCGTGCCAGGCGATAGTGCTGCAGGCCATCGTCGCTGAGCACCAGGTCCAGCGGCCCGTCGGCCAGCAACGCCGCCACGGCGCGGCCCCGATCGGGGTCGATCATCAGGGGCGCGCCTGTGCGCTGCACGATCAGCAGGGGCTCATCGCCAGCGACATCGGCCCCCTGCTCCGCCCGCACCCGCCAGGGCAGGCTCGGCGGGTTGGCACCGTAGCCACGACTGACCACGCCTACGCGCAGGCCGAGGCCGCGGCAGTGCTCGATGAGCCAGAGAATCATGGGGGTCTTGCCGGTGCCGCCGACGGTGATGTTGCCCACCACCATGACCGGCACCGGGGACCGGTAGATGGGGCCCGCACCGGCGAGGAAAGCCTCGCGCCTGCGCCGCACTACGAGGCGGAACAACGCCTCCAGGGGGCGAAGCAGCACCAGGGCCGGATGCCCCCGGTACCAGGCGTCCAGCAGGCGATCGGAGAAGGCCATCAGGGCTTCTCCGGCTGGGCCTCGACCGTGGTGATGCGCAGCTTGCTGAAACCCAGCTTGCCGGCCGCATCCATGGCGGTGATCACCGACTGGTGGGTGGTCTTGGCGTCGGCGCTGATGATCATCGGCAGGCTGTTGTCACCACCGGACTCCTTGCTCAGCGCCGTCATCACCGTCGCCAGGTCGTTCTTCACCAGCACCTGGCCATTGAGCGCGTACTGGCCATCGGCACTGATGGACAGCTCCAGGGTCTTCACCTCGGTGGCCTGAGCCGGCGTGCCGCTGACGGCTTCCGGCAATTCGATCTTCAACTCGCTGGGGCGGCTGAAGGTGGTGGTGACCACGAAGAACAGCAGCAGCACGAAGATCACGTCGATGAACGAAGTCAGGTTGAGGAAGACTTCCTCACGGGCGACGTTGCCCGCCCGGCGACGGAACTTCACGCTTTGGCTTCCTCTGCGAAGTCCACTTCACGATCGCCCTGGGTCACTTCCACCAGCTTGATCGCCTCCTGCTCCATGGTCACCACCAGCTCGTCGACACGGCGCAGCAGGAAACGGTGGAAGAACACGGCGGGGATGGCGACCATCAGGCCAGCTGCGGTGGTGATCAGCGCCTTGCCGATACCGCCGGCCAGGGCCGGGGCATTGGCCATGCCGTTGTCCATGAAGCCGCTGAAGATCTCGATCATCCCGAACACGGTACCCAGCAGGCCCAGCAGCGGGCCCATGGCCGCGATGGTGCCCAGGGTATTGAGGTAGCGCTCCAGCTCGTGAATGACGCGGGATGCAGCCTCCTCGATGCACTCCTTCATGATCTCGCGACCATGCTTGGAATTGGCCAGGCCGGCGGCGAGGATCTCACCCAGCGGGGACGATGCACGCAGCTCCTTGAGCTTCTGCGCGTTGAGCTGCTTGTCCTTGACCATCCGCCACACCTGGCCGAGCAATTGCGGCGGTGCGATGCGATTGGCACGGAGCGTCCATAGGCGCTCCACGATGATGGCGGTGGCTGCGATGGAACTCAGAATGATAGGCAGCATCATCCAGCCGCCTGCTTTGACCAGCTCCCACACGGTGGCAAATCCCCTTGAAAAAAGTGGCGCAACTCTAGCACAGGGTCAGGGCCCCGCCGACCGTCGCCGTTCTCATTTTTCCCGCCAGAAACGTGCCTGTGTCCGCAGTCCACGCACCTCGTCACGTTCGCCGAGGCGGATCAGCAGCGCACCGGACTCCGCGGTGTCGTGGATCGCGACGCCAGAGGCACGGTAGCGGGCGACGACGGACGGATGCGGATGACCGAAGGCGTTGTGGCTGCCCCGGGTGATCAACGCACCACGAGGCGACACCGCCTCGATCAACGCCGCCGAGGAAGAGCTGGCGCTGCCGTGGTGCGGTGCCAGCAGCCAGTCGGCGCGCAGGGGTTCGCCGCTGGCGATCCAGGCGGCCTCGGCCTGGATACCGATGTCGCCGGTCAGGTGGATGCGCTCGCCCTGCGCCTCGACGCTGAGCACGCAGGACCGGTCGTTGCCGCTGCGTGCCTGGTCCCAGCGCCAGGTACGCAGGCGCACGCCGTCCCACTCCCACGCCTCGTTGCCACAGGCCTGGGCGCCCAGCGCAGCCGGCAGGCGCAGCGGCTCACCGCTGACCACCCGTTCCACCGGCATGCCACGCAGCACCGCTCCGGCACCGCCGGCGTGGTCGTTGTCGGCATGGCTGAGCAGCAACTGGTCCAGCTGCCGCACACCCAGACCCAGCAAGCTCGGCAGCACCACCCGCTCGCCCATGTCGAAGTCGCCGCGACGGGCGCCCGTGTCGTAGAGCAGCGCGTGCTCCCGGGTACGCACCAGCACCGACAGCCCCTGCCCGACATCCAGCAGCCAGATGTCCGCCCTCCCCCAGGGCGGCCGCTCGAGAGGGGGGAACAATGCCGGCAACAGCAACGCCACGCCCAGGACGCGTACCGGCACGCCCGCCGGAAGAACCAGCAACAGGCAGCCGCCCATGCCCAGCAGCCAGGCCCATGGAGGAACGGCCGTCGCCTGCCAGGCCGGAATCCACGCGGCGATCCAGGCCAGCAGCCGGAACAACAGCTCCAGCGATCCACCGGCCAGCCACAGCAACCCCGTGCCCAACCAGGGCACGCCCTGCAGCGCAGCCCCGAGCAGGGACAGCGGCACCGAGACCAGACTGACCCAGGGCACGGCGACCAGGTTGGCCAGCGGGCCACTCAGGCTGATGGGCAGCGCCAACGCCAGCAGCAAGGGTGACAGCGCCAGCCCCATGGTCCATTGCGCGCGCCACCAACTGAGCCACCAGGGCGGCACGCCCATCCGCCCGGCGAAGATCAGGATGAGCAACGCCACGGCGCCGAAGGACAACCAGAATCCTGCCTGCAGGGAAGCCAGCGGGTCCGCCGCCAGCACCACGCAGAAGGCCACCAGCAACGGCCGCACCACCCCGAGGTGGCGGAAACGCAGGCGCCAGAGCAGTGCGATGGCGGTCATCAGGCATGCGCGCTGCACCGGCACATCGAAGCCGGCCAGGAAGCCATAGCCCAGCGATCCGACGAGCGCCAACGCACAGGCGCAGGGCAACCAGGGCAGGCGCCCGGGCCAGAGACCGATCCGCGCCAGCAGCGCGACGGCGCCGTATAGCACAGCGGCGAGCAGGGCGATGTGCTGGCCGGAGATCACCATCAGGTGCACCGTCCCCGTGTCCTGCAGCAACCGCCAGTCGGCAGGGGTCAGTCCCGAGCCGTCACCGAGCACCAGCGCCGAGATGCCGCCGTTGCGCCCATGGGCCGGCGCCTGGTCGATGCCCTGGCGCAAGCGGTCACGCCAGGCGGCGGGGCCGGTGCCCGACGCCAGCGGCTTGCCGGCCTTCACCGAACCGCTGGCGCCTGTATGCCGGGCAAGGAGCCAGGCTTCGTAATCGAAGGCATGCGGGTTGACCAGGCCACGCGGGCGCTTGAGGGTCACGGCCAGGCGCCAGCGCTCCCCGCCGCGCAGCTGTGGCCCGCCGTACCAGGACAGGCGGATACGCGACGGCAATTCGGTGCCCGGCATCTGCGGATCGTCCAACTCGAAGCGCACCACCCCGCTGCCCCGTTGCGGCAGACCGACGACCCGCCCCTCCAGCCAGCGGGTCTCGCCATCGAGGGATGGGTCCAGCCGATCATCCAGGGCCCATTGGGCACAGCAGCACCCCCAGGCGATCCCCAGCAGGAACAGACCGGGCGCCCGCCCGCGTCCAGCCAACAATGCCAGCCCCAGTGCCGCCGCCACGAGCAACCAGGCGGTCGGCGGCAACGCCGGCATGAACCGCACCGCGGCCAGGCCACTGCCCAGCGCCACCAACGCCCACGCCATCGCACTCCCCTCCCTGGGAAGCCCCGCCACGCGACACGGCCAATGACCGTCGATCGGAGCGGTTCCATTCATTTATCGACACAAACTGACCCGGCGATGTCATAACCATGAATGCATAATGTCGGCGCTTCAGCCTGCCAGAGAACCCTCATGCCGCGTCGCCTCTTCAAACGCTACATGCCAAACCCGGACCTGATCAGGGAACACAAGTCGCTGCGCTTCCTCGGCGCCCTGATCCATGATCCGAACCTCTGGCACCTCAACCGCCACTCGGTCTCGCGGGCGATGGCGATGGGCCTGTTCGCCGCGTTCATACCCTTGCCCCTGCAGATGCTGCTGGCCGCCGGCCTGGCCATCACCGTGCGCGCCAACCTGCCGATCTCCGTCGGCCTGGTCTGGCTGACGAACCCTATCACCATGCCGCCGGTCTTCTATTGCACCTACAAGATGGGCGCCTGGCTGATGGGTGTGCCGCCGCGCACCCTGCCCGACGAGCTGACCTTCCATTGGATCACCCAGGAACTCTCGACCGTCTGGCAGCCTTTCCTGCTCGGCTCCATCGTCTGCGGCATCCTCGTCGGCGCACTGGGCTACATGCTGACCATGCTCTACTGGCGCTGGTGGGTCGGCCACAGCTGGCGCAAACGTCAGAAGCGCCGCCAGCAGTCCGGGCACCAGTAGCGCCAGTTTCCAGGCCTGAAACGAAAAAACGCCGCTTTCGAGCGGCGTTTTTCATGGTGCAGGGTCGGGCCCTATTCGTAGCGCAGCGCCTCCGCCGGCTGGGTCTGGGCAGCGCGCCAGGCCGGATAGAGGGTCGCGAGGAAGCTCAGCAGCAGCGCAGCACCGCAGATCAACACCACGTCCGCCACCTGCAGGTCGGAAGGCAGGTAGCTGACGAAGTACACGTCGGAGCTGAAGATGTGCTGCCCGCTGGCACGCTCCAGTGCGGCGATCCAGGTGCTGACATTGAGCGCAGTGACGATGCCCAGCACCGTGCCGATCAGAGTGCCGACCGCACCGATGACGCTGCCCTGGACCATGAAGATGGCCATGATCTGCCGGGGCGTGGCGCCCAGGGTACGGAGGATGGCGATGTCGGCGCGCTTGTCGGCGACCACCATGATCAAGGTGGCGATGATGTTGAACGCGGCCACGGCGACGATCAGCAGCAGCAGCAGGCCGATCATGGTCTTCTCCATCTTCATCGCGCTGAACAGGCTGCCCTGGGTGTGGGTCCAGTCATCGGCGCGGTAGCCCGCGCCCAGCGCCTTGACGATCTGCGCGGAGACGCGCGGCGCCTCGTAGAGATCCTTCAGGGCGATGCGCACGCTCTGCACCTGGCCTTCCTGCAGGCGCTGGATGGCCGCGGCGTCGGCGACGTTGATCAGCGCCAGGGAGCTGTCGAGCTCGGCGCCCACCTTGAACACCCCCACCACGTTGAGGCGCTGCATGCGCGGGGTGATGCCGCCCGGCGCGCTGCTGACCTCCGGCACGATCAGGGTCAGCTTGTCGCCGACATTGAGGTGGAAACGCCGCGCGGTGATCTCGCCCACGACGATGCCGAACTCGCCAGGCACCAGGTCTTCCAGCGCGCCCTGGACGATGTGCTTGCCGATGATGGAGACCTTGGGCTCCTCCGCCGGGTCGATGCCGTTGATCTGCACCGGCTGCATCATGCCTTTGTAGGAGAGCATCCCCTCCAGCTCGGCGAAGGGCACCGCGCCGGTCACCTCGGGGTGTTTCATGGCCGTGCTGGCGACGCTGCGCCAGTCATCCAGGGGCCGGTCGGCGGCGAGGGTGGCATGGGGCACCATGCCGAGGATCCGCGAACTCATCTCCTTCTGGAAGCCGTTCATCACCGAGAGCACGACGATCATCGCCAGCACGCCCAGGGCGAGGCCGATCATCGAGGTCAGCGAAATGAAGGAGATGAAGTGGTTGCGGCGCTTCGCGCGGGTGTAGCGCGCGCCGATGAATATCGCCAGGGGTCTGAACATGTCAGGCAGCCACCAGCCGGCCTTCTTCCAGGCGCAGCACCCGGTCCATCTGCTGGGCCAGTTGCAGGTCGTGGGTCACCACCAGGAAGGCGGTACGCAACGAACCGCTGAGCTCCAGCATCAGCTCCTGGATGCTCTGGGCGGTGTGCTTGTCGAGGTTGCCGGTGGGCTCGTCGAGCAGCACCAGCTCGGGGTTGTTGACCAGGGCGCGGGCGATGGCCACGCGCTGGCGCTCGCCGCCGGAGAGCTCCGCCGGCTTGTGCGACAGGCGATGGGCGAGGCCGACGCGCTCCAGCAGGGCCGTGGCGCGCTGGCGTGCCTCGGCGATCGGCGTGCGGCCGATCAGCAGCGGCATGCAGACGTTCTCCAGCGCAGTGAACTCGGGCAGCAGGTGATGGAACTGGTAGACGAAGCCCAGCGCGCGGTTGCGCAGCAGGCCACGGGCCTTCTCGTTGAGGGCGGACAGCTCCTCGCCCGCCAGCCAGACGCTGCCGGTGCTGGGGGTGTCGAGCCCGCCGAGCATGTTCAGCAGGGTGCTCTTGCCCGAACCCGAGCTGCCGACGATGGCGATGCGCTCGCCCGGGTGCAGCTCCAGCTCGACGCCGGACAGCACCTGTACCGATTGCGGGCCTTCCTCGTAGCTCTTGCCCAGGTTGCGGCAGCTCAGTACCGCGCGATCTTTCACGTCACTCATAACGAAGCGCCTCTGCGGGCTGGGTGCGCGCGGCACGCCAGGCCGGGTAAAGGGTGGCGAAGAAACTCAGGACCAGCGCGGCGCCGCAGACCAGCACCACATCCTCCAGCATCAGCTGAGAGGGCAGGTAGTCGATGAAGTAGACGTCGGCGCTGAGGAACTTGTGGCCGAGCACGTCCTCCAGCCAGGAGATGGCGGCGCTGACATTGAGGGCGGCAAGGATGCCCAGCACGCAGCCGATGGCGGTGCCGACCACGCCGATCACCGTGCCCTGGACCATGAAGATGCCCATGATCTGCCCCGGCGTGGCGCCGAGGGTGCGCAGGATGGCGATGTCGCCCTTCTTGTCGGTGACCACCATGACCAGGGTGGAAATGATGTTGAACGCGGCGACGGCGACGATCAGCAGCAGCAGCAGGCCGATCATGGTCTTCTCCATGCGGATGGCCTGGTAGAGGTTGCCGTGGGTGCGGGTCCAGTCGCGGGCATAGAAGTCCTCGCCCTTGAGCTGCCCGGCGATCTGCCAGGCGACGCGCGGCGCCTGGAACAGGTCGTCGAGCTTCAGGCGCAGGCCCTGCACCTGGTCCGGCTTCCAGCGGTGCAGGCGCGCGGTGTCCTTGATGTTGGCCACGGCCAGGGCGCCGTCCAGTTCGCCCGCGCCGACATGGAAGATGCCGACCACGGTGAAGCGCTTCATGCGCGGGAACACGCCGGCCGGGGTGACCGCCACTTCCGGCAGCACGAAGGTGACCTTGTCGCCGAGGCCGACGCCGAGCTTGGTAGCCGCCTTGTCGCCGATGACGATGCCGAACTCGCCGGCGCGCAGCGAAGCCAGGTCGCCCTGCTTGAAGTAGTCGTCGATGATCGAGACCTGGCTTTCCAGCGCCGGGTCGACCGCATTGACCAGCACCTTCTGTACCTTGCCGTCGTTGGTCAGCAGGCCCTGCATCTGGGTGAAAGGTGCCACCGCGACGATGCCCGGGTGTGCGCGGACCTTGTCGGCCAGCGCCTGCCAGTCGTTGATCGGCACGGCGGACTCGATGGTGGCGTGGGGCACCATGCCCAGCACGCGCTCGCGCATCTCGCGGTCGAAGCCGTTCATCACCGACAGCACGAGGATCATCACCAGCACGCCGAGGGCGAGGCCGATCATGGAAGTCAGGGAGATGAACGAGACGAAGTAACTGCGACGCTTGGCGCGCGTGTAGCGGGCGCCGATGAACAGGGGCAGCGGTCTGAACATAGAAAAAAGGTTCGCTTGCGAAGAAAGGAACGTCCTTGTGGCGGGGCCCGGCGAGCAGCTTTACACTCAGACCACCCCTGCAGCCATGGGTTCGCCATGTCGACACAAGACGCAGATGACCGCCGCGAATACTACCGTATCGACGATACGATCGCACTGGAATTTACCCCCCTGACCCACGCCCAGGCGCAGGCCAGCGAGGAGCTCCACGACCCGTCGCCGCTGTTCAATCTGCTCAGTGACCTGCACCTGATGGACTTCGAGTCCCAGCACCTGCTGCGGCACATTTCCGAGCGCGACCGGACCCTGGCCAATTACCTGAAGGTGATGAACAAGCGCATCGACCTGCTCGGCCAGGCCGTGGCCCAGAGCCTGATGCGCGACATCGGCCCACCGCGCCGGGTGACGCTCTCCGAGGGCGGTGTCGGCTTCCTCTGCCCGCAGCCCTTCGAGCTCGGCAGCCACCTGGCCATCAAGATGGTACTGATGCCCCAGGCGCTCGGCCTGCTGCTGCGTGCAGTGGTGATCCACAGCCAGCCACGCGATGACGGCCAGTTCGAGATCGGCACCGAATTCGAAGCGCTGACTGACGCACAGCGCCAGTTGCTCGCCCGACATATCCTGCAGAAGCAGGCCCAGGCTCGCCGCCAGGCCCGCGCTCGCCCGGTTCCGCCTCCAGGATGACTCCATGTCGCGCCTTCTGCTCCTGCTCTGCCTGTCCCTCCCCCTCCCGGCCCTGGCCGAAACCATCGAGATCCCTGTCGGCCAGCAAGGCGACAGCGGCCTTTCGCTGCCCGCGCGCGGCGAATCGCAGCGCGCCGTACTCGAGCGTTTCGGCCTGCCGGACGAGGAACATCCCGCCGTCGGCAAACCGCCGATCACGCGCTGGGACTACCGGGAGTTCTCCGTCTATTTCGAGAGCGGGCATGTCGTCGACAGCGTCCGCCACCACCAACCAAGACACCCCGAGGTTTCACAGTGACCCTGATCTACGGCCATCGCGGCGCCAAGGGCGAATGCCCGGAAAACACCCTGGCCAGCTTCCAGCAGTGCCTCTCCCACGGCGTGAAACGCTGCGAACTCGACCTGCACCTGTCCCGTGACGGCGAACTGATGGTGATCCACGACCCGACGCTCAAGCGCACCACCGGTCGCCGCGGCAAGGTGGTGGAGCACGATGCCGAAGAACTGGTGACCTACGACGCCCGCCAGGGCGGGCCCGGCTGGGTGAAGCCCTGCCCCATCCCGCGCCTGGAAGAGCTCTTCGAGCAGTGCGACTTCGACCACTGGCAGCTGGAAGTGAAGAGCGCTTCCCGCGTGCGCGCCGCGCGCACCGTGCTGGCCATCCGCGAACTGGCCGAGCGCCACGGGCTGCTGGAGAAGGTCACCGTCACCTCCAGCTCCCGCGAGGTACTGCGCGCGCTGAACCGCCTGACGCCCGACCTCGCCCGTGGCCTGGTAGCCGAGTATGCCTGGCTCGACCCGCTGAAGGTCGCCGCCAACCATGGTTGCAGCCTGCTGGCGCTGAACTGGACCCTGTGCACCCCCGAGCGCCTGCAGAAGGCGCAGAAGCAGGGCCTGCACGTGTCGGTGTGGACGGTGAACGAGCCGGCCCTGATGCGCCGCCTCGCCGACTTCGGCGTGGACAGCATCATCACCGACTTCCCTGGCGTGGCGGTGAGCACGTTGGCACGCTGAAGCCTCGTTGTTCCCGCCCTCTCGGCACCCTGGGTTGGCGCCGAGCGCAGGGAGGCCCAAGGGTGCGAGGTTCAGCACGGCTTACTGAGCAAGCGGTGGGCTGAAGCCCACCCTACGCCCATCCGAGTGTCACTCCCCCCAGAACGAAAAAACCGGCCGCAAGGGCCGGTCTTTTCATGGGCGTCGCCTGATCAGAAGCTCTCCCGATTCGGCCAGCGCCAGGTGCGCGGATCGCCGAGAGGGTCCTCCCCGGCCGGTTCAGGCGCCCGGCCGGTGCCGCTCAAAAAAGCCGGTTGAGGCCGTCGAACGCCGCCACCCGATAGGCTTCCGCCATGGTCGGGTAGTTGAAGGTGGTGTTGATGAAGTACTTGATGCTGTTGGCTTCGCCCTTCTGGTTCATGATCGCCTGGCCGATGTGGACGATCTCCGAGGCCTGGTAGCCGAAGCAGTGCACACCGAGCACCTCCAGGGTTTCGCGGTGGAACAGGATCTTCAGCATGCCCACCGGTTCGTGGGAGATCTGCGCCCGGGCCATGCCCTTGAAGAAGGCCTTGCCCACCTCGTAGGGGATCTTCGCCTGGGTCAGCTCGCGCTCGTTCTTGCCGATGGAACTGATCTCCGGAATGGTGTAGATGCCGGTCGGCACGTCATCGACGAAACGCCAGCTGTCGTTCTCCACCGCGCTGCCGGCGGCCGAGCGGCCCTGGTCGGCGGCGGCGCTGGCCAGGCTCGGCCAGCCGATCACGTCACCCGCTGCGAAGATGTTGCCCACCTCGGTGCGGTAGTACTGGTCCACGGCGATCTGGCCACGGCTATTGACCTTGATGCCGATGTTCTCCAGCCCCAGGCGGTCGGTGTTGCCGGTACGGCCATTGCACCACAGCAGGCAGTCGGCCTTGATCTTCTTGCCGGACTTCAGGTGCAGGATCACGCCGTTCTCCAGCCCCTCGATGCGCTCGTACTCCTCGTTGTGGCGGATGAGCACGTTGTTGTTGCGCAAGTGGTAGCTGAGGGCGTCGGAGATCTCGTCGTCGAGGAAGCTGAGCAGTTGGTCGCGGTTGTCGATCAGGTCCACCAGCACGCCCAGGCCGCTGAAGATGGAGGCGTATTCCGAGCCGATCACACCGGCGCCGTAGATGATGATGCGGCGCGGGGTATGGGTGAGGCTGAGGATGGTGTCGCTGTCGTAGATGCGCGGGTGATGGAAGTCCACGTCCGCCGGGCGATAGGGGCGCGAGCCGGTGGCGATGATGACCTGCTTGGCCACCAGCTTTTCCACCACGCCGCTGGCGCATACCACTTCGACGGTCTGCTCGTCGGAGAAGCTGGCGGTGCCGAAGAACACATCGACGCGGTTGCGGGCGTAGTAGCCGGTGCGCGAGGCGACCTGCTTGGAGATCACCCGCTCGGCGCTCTTGAGCACGTCGGGGAAGGAGAACCAGCGCGGCTCGCCGATCTGGCGGAACAGCGGGTTGGTGTTGTACTGCATGATCTGCCGCACCGAGTGACGCAGGGCCTTGGACGGGATGGTGCCCAGGTGGGTGCAATTGCCGCCGACCAGCGGGCGGTTGTCGACCACCGCCACCTTGCGCCCGGCCTTGGCGGCGTTCATCGCCGCGCCCTCACCCGCCGGGCCGGAACCCAGCACCACTACGTCGTAGTTGTAGACAGCCATGCTTACTCCTCATAACGGGCCGAAGGGCTCTCTGTGGCCTCCGGCAGGGCCGCGGAACAGGTCACCGCAGCGTTTCGAACTCGGCGCGCAGCTTAGTCACACTGCATGGCGCTGCACATTAGCGCTTGGTCGCGTCGTAGGCGAGTTTTGTATCCACTACATCGCCGTCGCGATTGGCCTCCTCGCACTTTTCGCGATTGCCGCCACAGATCGAGCATTCCTTCTCGATCCCCAGGTTGGC
Source organism: Pseudomonas sp. 57B-090624 (assembly GCF_003234055.1). Taxonomy (NCBI): domain Bacteria; kingdom Pseudomonadati; phylum Pseudomonadota; class Gammaproteobacteria; order Pseudomonadales; family Pseudomonadaceae; genus Pseudomonas; species Pseudomonas sp. 57B-090624. The sequence continues at coordinate 47,858 of NZ_QKRU01000044.1, read as the reverse complement.
GATGCCGCCGCAGGAGCCGGCGATGGGCTTGCGCCCCATGATCACGCCGATGGCCATGCCCAGCACCACCAGCAGCATGATCAAAAAGACCAGTAGCCAGGTCATGTTCAGTGCGCCTCCGTGGGGAACAGTTGCTCGAAGCGGCGGCTGCCGCGGGTGGCGAAGCCCGTGCCTTCACGGGTGATGAAGAACGCCGCGATGTCGTGGCGGTCGGCGAACGCCAGGCCGGCCTCGGGACCGAGCACCATCAACAGCGTAGACAGTCCATCGGCACGCAGGGCCGACGGGTCGATGACCGTGACCGCTGCCAGGTGATGGGTGATGGGGGCGCCGCTGGTGGGATCGAGGGTGTGAGAATACCGCTGTCCACCCCGTTCGAAGTAGTTGCGATAGTCGCCTGAGGTGGAAATGCCCATGTCCTGCAGTGCAACAATCTTCTGCGCCACCTGGCGGTCATCGCGCGGCGCCTCGATGGCCACGCGCCAGGGGCTGCCATCGGGCTTGTGGCCGACGGCCTTCATTTCCCCGGTGATCTCCACCAGCGAGCTGGTCACGCCCAGCTCGCCCAGTCGCGCGCTGACACGGTCCACGGCGTAGCCGGCGGCGATGGCGTTGAAGTCCAGCTGCACGGCGGCGTCCTTGCACAGTTGGTCGCCCTGGCGCTTGAGGTGCTGGTGGCCGACATCGGCACGGGCCGTGGCAATGGCCTCGGCGCTGGGCACCTGGTCGCCTCGCGATTGCGGGCCGAAGCCCCAGAGGTTGAGCAGCGGCTCCAGGGTCATGTCGAAGGCGCCGTCGCTCTGTGCGGACAGGCTGTCGCCGAAGGCCACCAGCTCCAGCATGGGCGCCGGCAGGGCCATGCAGCGGCCCGCCGGCAGGGCGTTGAAGCGCTCCACGTCGGAATCGGCGCGGTAGGTGGACATCTGCCGGTCGATCTCGGCGAGGATGCCCTCCACCTCCCCCCGCACCTGCTCCACGGCGGGCCCGGACGCGCTGCGCACGTACCTCACCGAGTAGCTGCTGCCCATGGTCGGGCCGCCGAACTGTTCCAGGGAATCGCCGCAACCGGCCAGCAGGAAGCTGGCCGAAAGCAGCAGGGCAACGGATCTAACCACCGAAGTCGTCCAGCAGGATGTTCTCGCGCTCGACGCCCAGGTCCAGCAGCATCTTGATCACTGCCGCGTTCATCATCGGCGGGCCGCACATGTAGAACTCGCAGTCCTCGGGGGCCGGGTGGTCCTTGAGGTAGTTCTCGAACAGCACGTTGTGGATGAAGCCGGTGTAGCCGGTCCAGTTGTCCTCGGGCTGCGGGTCGGACAGCGCCAGGTGCCACTGGAAGTTGGGGTTCTCGGCGGCCAGCTGGTCGTACTCCTCGGTGTAGAAGGCCTCGCGCAGGGAGCGCGCGCCGTACCAGAAGCTGATCTTGCGCTGGGAGCCCAGGCGCTTGAGCTGGTCGAAGATGTGCGAGCGCATGGGCGCCATGCCCGCGCCGCCACCGATGAAGACCATCTCGGCGTCGGTGTCCTTGGCGAAGAACTCGCCGAAGGGGCCGTACACGGTGACCTTGTCGCCCGGCTTGAGGTTGAACACCCAGGAGGACATCTTGCCCGGAGGGATCTCGTCCTTGCCCGGCGGCGGCGAGGCCACGCGGATGTTGAACTTCACGATGCCCTTCTCGTCCGGGTAGTTGGCCATGGAGTAGGCACGGATGACGGTCTCGTCGACCCTGGAGACGTACTTCCAGAAATTGAACCTGTCCCAGTCGGCCCGGTACTCGGGCTGGATGTCGAAGTCCTTGTAGTGCACCTCGTGGGGCGGGCACTCGAGCTGCACGTAGCCACCGGCGCGGAAGTCCACGCTCTCCCCTTCCGGCAGGCGCAGGGTCAGCTCCTTGATGAAAGTGGCGACGTTGGGGTTGGACTCCACCGTGCACTCCCACTTCTTAACGCCGAAGACCTCTTCGGGTACTTCGATGTGCATGTCCTGCTTCACCGGGGTCTGGCAGGACAGGCGCCAGCCTTCCTTCGCCTGGCGGCGGGTGAAGTGGGACTCCTCGGTGGGCAGCATCTCGCCGCCGCCGCTCTCCACCACGCACTTGCACTGGGCGCAGGTACCGCCGCCGCCGCAGGCCGAGGAGAGGAAGACGTTCTGCGCCGCCAGAGTCTGCAGCAGCTTGCCGCCGGCCGGGACGGTGATGGTGCGCTCGCGGTTGATCACGATGTTCACGTCGCCGCTGGACACCAGCTTGGCGCGGGCGGCGAGGATGACCACCACCAGCGCGAGGACGATGGCGGTGAACATGCCAATGGCGAGGAAGATTTCGAAACTCGGCATGTCGCCTCCTTACAACTGGACGCCCGAGAAGGACATGAAACCCAGCGACATCAGGCCGATGGTGATGAAGGTGATGCCCAGGCCCTGCAGGCCCTCGGGTACATCGCTGTACTTGAGCTTCTCGCGGATGCCGGCGAGCAGCGCGATGGCCAGGGCCCAGGAGAAGCCGGAACCGACGCCGTAGACCACGCTCTCACCCAGGTTGTAGTCGCGCTCCACCATGAACAGCGAGCCGGCCATGATGGCGCAGTTCACCGTGATCAGCGGCAGGAACACGCCGAGGGCGTTGTAGAGCGATGGCACGTACTTGTCGAGCAGCATCTCGAGGATCTGCACGATGGCGGCGATCACCCCGATGTAGCTGAGCAGGCCGAGGAACGACAGGTCCACGTCCGGCAGGCCGGCCCAGGCCAGCGCGCCGTCCTTGAGCAGGAGGGTGTAGAGCAGGTTGTTGGCCGGCACGGTGATGGCCTGCACCACGATCACGGCGATGCCGAGGCCGATGGCGGTTTCCACCTTCTTGGAAATGGCGATGAAGGTGCACATGCCGAGGAAGAAGGCCAGCGCCATGTTCTCGACGAACACTGCCTTCACGAACAGGCTGATGTAGTGCTCCATCAGTAGGCCTCCTTGTTGGATACCTGGGGCGCGATCTTGTAGGCCGGGGCTTCCTTCTGCTCGGTCTTCCAGCTGCGCAGGGCCCAGATGATCAGGCCGATGAGGAAGAAGGCCGAGGGCGGCAGCAGCAGCATGCCGTTGGGCTGGTACCAGCCGCCGTCGTTGATCACCGGGAGGATCTCGTAGCCCAGCAGCTTGCCGGAGCCGAACAGCTCGCGAATCACGCCGAGGACGATGAGCATGGCGCTGTAGCCCAGGCCGTTGCCGATGCCGTCGAAGAACGACAGCAGCGGCGGGTTGGCCATGGCGAAGGCCTCCGCGCGGCCCATCACGATGCAGTTGGTGATGATCAGCCCGACGAACACCGAGAGCTGCTTGGACAGGCTGAAGGCATAGGCCTTGAGCACCTGGTCGACCACGATCACCAGCGAGGCGATGATCACCATCTGCACGATCATGCGGATCGAGCTGGGGATCTGGCTGCGGATCATCGAGATGAACAGGTTGGAGAAGCCGGTCACCAGCGTCAGGGCGATGGACATCACCAGCGCGGTCTTCAGGTTGGAGGTGACCGCCAGGGCCGAGCAGATGCCGAGGATCTGCAGGCCGATGGGGTTGTTGTGCAGGATCGGGTCCAGCAGGACCGAGCGGATCGTGGGTTGCGCCATGTTCATGCCTCCCCGTCGTTGAGCTTGGCCAGGAAGGGGCCGAAGCCGTTCTTGCCAAGCCAGAAATGCAGCAGGTTGTTGACGCCCTTGCTGGTCAGCGTGGCGCCGGCCAGACCGTCGACCTGGTGGCTGGCGTTGGGCGAGCCGGGCTCGACGCTGCCCTTGATGATCTGGATGGCCAGTTGGCCCTGCTCATCGAACAGGCTCTTGCCGTTCCACAGCGCCTTCCATTTCGGGTTGTCCACCTCGCCGCCGAGGCCGGGGGTCTCACCGTGCTGGTAGAAGCCGAGGCCAACCACGGTATTGAGGTCGCCCTTGAGGGCGAGGAAGCCGTACAGGGTGGACCACAGGCCGTAGCCGCGCACCGGCAGGATCAGGGTGTCCAGTTGGCCGTCCTTCTCCACCAGGTAGACGGTGGTGAAGCGCTCGCGGCGCTTGATGGAGGCGATGTCCTGATCACCCGGCAGGGCGTCGGAGAGCTTCGGGTCCTTGGCGGCCTTCAGCGGGTCGAAACCGGCGGCCTGGATGGCGTCGCTGTATTCGCCGCTGGAGAGGTCCACCACCTTGGCGGTGATGCGCTCGGCATAGAGCGCCTTCACTTCGCTGGCGGACATGCCCGGCTGGCCGAGGCCGGCGATGGAGAGGATGCTGCGCTGCTTGTCCAGCTCGCGGTTCTCCACCTGCACCGGCTTGAGGGCTACTGCCCCGCCGGCGACGAAGATGGAGCACACCAGGCAGACCACCAGGGCCACCAGCAGGGTGCGGATCGTGGATTCCTTCTGGTTAGCCATGGCGTGCCAGCCTCCGCTTGATGTTGGCCTGGACGACGAAGTGGTCGATCAGCGGTGCACAGAGGTTGGCGAAGAGGATCGCCAGCATCATGCCTTCCGGGAAGGCGGGGTTGACCACGCGGATCAGCACCACCATCAGGCCGATCAGCGCACCGAACAGCCACTTGCCGGTGTTGGTCATGGAGGCGGACACCGGGTCGGTGGCCATGAACATCATGCCGAAGGCGAAGCCGCCGAGGACCAGGTGCCAGTACCAGGGCATGGCGAACATCGGGTTGGTGTCGGAACCGATGGCGTTGAACAGCGTGCTGGTGGCGATCATGCCCAGCATCACGCCGGCGACGATGCGCCAGGCGGCGATGCGGGTCAGCAGCAGCACACCGCCGCCGATGAAGATGGCCAGGGTGCTGGTCTCGCCGATGGAGCCGTGAATGGTGCCGAGGAAGGCGTCCATCCAGGTGATGCCGTGACCGATGATGTTCTCTACACCACCGGCAGCGCCCAGGCTCAGGGAGGTGGCGCCGGCGAAGCCGTCCACCGCCGTCCACACGGCGTCACCGGAAATCTGTGCCGGGTAGGCGAAGAACAGGAAGGCACGACCCACCAGGGCGGGGTTGAGGAAGTTCTTGCCGGTGCCGCCGAACACTTCCTTGCCCAGCACCACGCCGAAGCTGATGCCCAGGGCCACCTGCCACAGCGGGATGCTCGGCGGCAGGGTGAGGGCGAAGAGCACGGAGGTGACGAAGAAGCCTTCGTTCACTTCATGGCGGCGGATGGCGGCGAACAGCACTTCCCAGAAGCCGCCGACGATGAAGGTCACGGCGTAGATGGGCAGGAACCAGGCGGCGCCCTGGATGACGTTGTCCCACAGGCTGTTGGGGTCGAAGCCCGCCAGGCTGCCGATCAGCGCGAAGCGCCAGCCGTCCTGGGCGGCCAGCAGGTCCGGGCTCTGGGCGAACACCAGGTTGGCCTGGTAGCCGACGTTCCACATGCCGAAGAACATCGCCGGGAAGGTGCAGAGCCACACGGTGATCATCATGCGCTTGAGGTCGATGCCATCGCGCACGTGGGCCGTGGTCCGGGTGACATTGGCCGGCCGGTAGAAGAAGGTGTCGATCGCTTCGTACAGGGCGTACCACTTCTCGAAGCGGCCCCCCTGTTCGAAGTTGTGCTCGATCCGGTCGAGGAATTTACGCAGGCCCATGTCAGCCCTCCTTCTCGATGCGGTTGAGGTTGTCCCGCAGGATGGGGCCGTATTCGTACTTGCCGGCGCAGACGTAGCTGCACAGCGCCAAGTCTTCCTCGTCCAGCTCCAGGCAGCCCAGCTTCTGGGCCATCTCGGTGTCGCCAACGATGAGGTAGCGCAGCAACTGGGTGGGCAGGATGTCCAGCGGCATCACCGCCTCGTAGTTGCCCACCGGCACCATGGCGCGCGGGCTGCCGTTGGTGCTGGTGCTGAAGGCGAACCGGCGGGCCGCCATCAGCTTGGAGACGAAGATGTTCAGCACCGAATGCTTGTTCACCCCGGCGCGCAGGTAGTGCAGCAGCTCGCGGTCATGGCCTTCGGCGAGGCAGGACACCTGCAGGTGGTAGCGCCCCAGGTAGGCGCAGGCGCCACGGGAGGTGCGCCCGCCCAGCAGGGAGCCGGACACCACGCGGTTGACGCCGGGCTTGAGTTCGCCGGCCGTCAGCTCGTCGAGGCTGGCGCCCAGGCGGGTGGCCAGCAGACGCGGCTTCTCCACCACCGGGCCGCCCAGGGCTACGACGCGCTCGACCCACAGGCGGCCGGTGGCGAACAGCTTGCCGACGGCGATCACGTCCTGGTAGCCGATGTGCCAGACGCTCCTGGTGGCGCTGACCGGGTCGAGGAAGTGGATGTGGGTGCCCGGAAGGCCCGCCGGATGCGGGCCGGAGAAGGCCTCGGCGTGCACGCCGGTCACCTGCTCACCCGGCAGGCTGGCCCCCTCGGCCTTGCACAGGAACACCCGGCCCAGACGCGCCAGCACCTTGAGGCCGCGTTCGAAGTCGGCGGCATGAGCAGCGATGATCGGCTGCGGATCGGCGGCCAGCGGGTGGGTATCGAGGGCGGTCACGAAGATCGAGCTGGGTACGGCATCGACGGCCGGCACCCGGCTGAACGGGCGCGTGCGCAGCGCAGCCCAGAGACCCGAACGCTGCAGGTTGTCCCGCACGGCCTGGGGCTCGAGGGCATCCAGGGCGTTGTCCGGGCAGGTGTCGAAGAGGACTTCGTCCTCGCCGTCCACGTCGATCACCACCGACTGCAACACGCGCTGCTCGCCGCGGTGGATGGCCGAGACCACGCCCGCCGCCGGGGCGGTGAAGATCACGCCGGGGCTCTTCTTGTCGGCGAACAGGGCCTGGCCCAGCTTCACCCGGTCGCCGACCTGCACCTGCATGGTGGGCTTCATGCCGTGGTAGTCGAAGCCGATCACGGCCACGCTACGCACGGCCCGTGCAGCCTCGATGCGCTGCTCAGGCTGGCCTGCGATGGGCAGGTCCAACCCCCGTCTGATTCTTGTCATGTCTCTCGCCTGAACCTTGAGAAGGGTTTCGTCCCGGTGTGGAACAGTAGCCGCCAAACGCCAGGCAGGCGCCGGATCGAACTCCAGCACGCGGCAGGGCCCCGGGACGAGAACCGCGCATTATAAAGAGGCGACTTCCCAAGCGGCCACTGAAAGTCCTGAAATTTCCGACTGTTAGCGCTATTTGGGCAACCGGAAGTCAGCCAGCGGACGAACGGTCACAGCCCGCCGCACCATGAAAAACGGGGGCCGCAGCCCCCGTTTCCGTCATTACGAGCGAGGCCCCGCGGAGCGTCGGATGGCGTAGCAGATGGCGATGAAGCCGAGCCAGAAGGGAATGGCGTACACCGACACGTTGATGCCGGGGATCATCAGCATCACGCCGAGGATCAGCACCACGAAGGCCAGGCACAGGTAGTTGCTGAAGGGGTACCAGAGCGACTTGAAGAACGGCTCGATGCCCTGGCGCTGCAGCGACTTGCGGAACATCAGGTGCGACAGGCTGATCATCGCCCAGTTGATCACCAGGGCCGCCACCACCAGCGCCATCAGCAGTTCCAGGGCCTGCTTGGGCGCCAGGTAGTTCACCAGCACGCAGAGCAGAGTCACCAGCGCGGAGACGCCGATGGCCAGCACCGGAACGCCACGGCGGTTGACCTTGAGCAGCGCCTTCGGCGCATCACCCTGCTCGGCCAGGCCGTAGAGCATGCGGCTGTTGCAGTACACGCCGCTGTTGTAGACCGACAGTGCGGCGGTCAGCACCACGAAGTTCAACAGGTGGGCGGCGGTGTCGCTGCCGATCAGCGAGAAGATCTGCACGAAGGGGCTGCCGCTGTAGGGGTCGCCGGCGGCGCCCAGGGTTTCCAGCAGCTTGTCCCAGGGGTAGAGCATCAGCAACACGGTGAGGGCACCGATGTAGAAGATCAGGATGCGCCAGATCACCTGGTTGATCGCCTTGGGGATCACCTTCTTCGGCTCGCTGGCCTCGGCGGCGGTGATGCCCACCAGCTCCAGGCCACCGAAGGAGAACATGATGATCGCCAGCACCATCACCAGCCCTTCCAGGCCATTGGGGAAGAACCCGCCGTGGCTCCACAGGTTGCTCACCGCCGCCTGCTCGCCGCCGGTGCCGGAGATCAGCAGGTAGAGGCCGAGGATGATCATGCCGATGATCGCCACCACCTTGATCAGGGCGAACCAGAACTCGGTCTCGCCGAAGGCGCGGACGTTGGCCAGGTTGATCAGGTTGATCAGCACGAAGAAGGCTGCCGCCGTCGCCCAGGTGGGCACTTCCGGCCACCAGAACTGCACGTACTTGCCCACGGCGGTCAGCTCGGCCATGCCCACCAGCACATAGAGCACCCAGTAGTTCCAGCCGGAGAGGAACCCCGCGTAGCCGCCCCAGTACTTGTGGGCGAAGTGGCTGAAGGAACCGGCCACGGGCTCCTCGACGATCATCTCGCCCAGCTGGCGCATGATCAGGAAGGCGATGAAGCCGGCGATGGCGTAGCCGAGGATCATCGAGGGGCCGGCGGATTTGAGTACCCCGGCCGAGCCGAGGAACAGACCGGTGCCGATGGCGCCGCCCAGGGCGATCAGCTGGATATGGCGATTTTCCAGGCCGCGCTTGAGCGAGCCGGCGTGCAGCTGTTGTCCGTCCATCAAGGGGTTTCCAAGCAGGAGGTGGGTATAGCGATTACAGACCTAAAAATGAAAAACGGGAGCCCGAAAGCTCCCGTTCTGTTCAACGCGGTATCAGCGCGGGAACGCAGGCGGGTTGACCCCGGCCATCTCTTCCATCACGCGGACCACCTGGCAGCTGTAGCCGAACTCGTTGTCGTACCACACGTAGAGCACGACACGGTTGTCGTTGCAGATGGTGGCCTCGGCATCGACCACACCGGCATGGCGGGAGCCGACGAAGTCGGTGGAGACCACTTCCTGCGAGCTGACGAAGTCGATCTGCTTCTGCAGGTCCGAATGCATGGCCATCTGGCGCAGGTACTCGTTGATCTCTTCGCGGGTGGTGGCCTTTTCCAGGTTCAGGTTGAGGATGGCCATCGACACGTTCGGCGTCGGCACGCGGATGGCGTTGCCGGTCAGCTTGCCCTTCAGCACCGGCAGGGCCTTGGCGGCGGCGGTGGCGGCACCGGTCTCGGTGATCACCATGTTCAGCGGCGCGCTGCGGCCACGACGATCGCCCTTGTGGAAGTTGTCGATCAGGTTCTGGTCGTTGGTGTACGAGTGAACGGTCTCGACGTGGCCGTTGACGATGCCGTACTGATCGTTGACGGCCTTGAGCACCGGCACGATGGCGTTGGTGGTGCAGGAGGCGGCCGAGATGATCTTGTCTTCGGCGGTGATCTCGGAGTGGTTGATGCCGTGCACGATGTTCTTCAGCGCGCCCTTGCCCGGGGCGGTCAGGACGACGCGATCGACACCCGGGCAGCTCAGGTGCTGGCCCAGGCCCTCGGCATCACGCCACACGCCGGTGTTGTCGACCAGCAGGGCATTCTTGATGCCGTACTGGGTGTAGTCGACTTCGGTCGGCGACTTGGCGTAGATCACCTGGATCAGGTTGCCGTTGGCGGTGAGGGTGTTGTTTTCCTCGTCGATGGTGATGGTGCCATCGAACTTGCCGTGTACCGAGTCGCGGCGCAGCAGGCTGGCGCGCTTGACCAGGTCGTTGCTGGCGCCCTTGCGCACGACGATGGCGCGCAGGCGCAGGCCGTCGCCGCCACCGGTCTTCTCGATCAGGATGCGTGCCAGCAGGCGGCCGATGCGGCCGAAGCCGTAGAGGACGACGTCGGTGCCTTCACGGGCGGCGCCGTTCTGCTTGCCGACCACGTCGGCCAGCTCGTCCTTGACGAACTGCTCGACGGCACGGCCCTTGCCTTCGGCCTTGAACTTGCTGGCCATCTTGCCCAGGTCCACGGAAGCCGCGCCCAGCTTCAGCTCGCTCATGGCCTTGAGGATCGGGAAGGTATCGTGGACCGACAGCTCGCTGTCGTCAGCCAGGCGGTGACGGGCGAAACGATGGGCCTTGAGAATGTCGATCACCGAACGGTTGATCAGACCACGGCCATAGATCGAGGTCACCACGCTGTTGTTGCGGTAGAGCTGGCCAATCAGCGGAATCATCGCTTCCGCGAGGGCTTCACGATCAATCCACTCACCGAGACACTGGTCGGGCTTCTGAGTCACGGGCAGTACCTTCCACATGTAGGGGCTGAAAAAAGGGGCTACATTATGACGGCGCGCGCAAGCGGCGGCAATCTGCAGCGGACGTAAGACTGACATCCGTCAGTCGGGATAGTTACAATCGCCCGGGTCCAATTTTCCGACCGGAGCCACCTTTGCCCGAGTCCGTCCTGCGTCTCCCGACCCTGCCCGCCGCCGCCGGCAAGCAACAATGGGGCAACCTCCCCGGTGCCGCCCTCAGCCTGGCGATCGCCGAAGCCGCCAGCGCCGCCCGGCGCTTCACCCTGCTGCTGACCGCCGACAGCCAGAGCGCCGAACGCCTGGAGCAGGAACTGAGCTTCTTCGCCCCGGACCTGCCGGTGCTGCACTTCCCGGACTGGGAAACGCTGCCCTACGACCTGTTCTCGCCGCACCAGGACATCATCTCCCAGCGTATCGCCAGCCTCTATCGCCTGCCGCAGCTGACCCACGGCGTGCTGGTGGTGCCCATCACCACCGCCCTGCACCGCCTGGCGCCAACGCGCTTCCTGCTGGGCTCCAGCCTGGTACTGGACGTCGGCCAGAAGCTCGACGTCGAGCAGATGCGCAGCCGCCTGGAGGCGGCCGGCTATCGCTGCGTGGACACCGTCTACGAACACGGCGAGTTCGCCGTGCGCGGTGCGCTGATCGACCTGTTCCCGATGGGCAGCGACGTGCCCTTCCGCATCGACCTGTTCGATGACGAGATCGAGACCCTGCGCACCTTCGACCCCGAGACCCAGCGCTCGGTGGACAAGGTGGAGTCGATCCGCCTGCTGCCGGCCCGCGAGTTCCCGCTGGACAAGAAGGCGGTGACCGACTTCCGCGGTCGCTTCCGCGAGCGCTTCGACGTGGACTTCCGCCGGTGCCCCATCTACCAGGACCTGGCCAGCGGCATCACCCCCGCCGGTATCGAGTACTACCTGCCGCTGTTCTTCGAGGACAGCGCCACCCTCTTCGACTACCTGCCGGCCGACACCCAGGTGTTCTCCCTGCCCGGCATCGAGCAGGCCGCCGAGCAGTTCTGGAACGACGTGCGCAACCGCTATGAAGAGCGCCGCGTCGACCCCGAGCGACCACTGGTGCCGCCCGCCGAGCTGTTCCTGCCGGTGGAGGACTGCTTCGCCCGGCTCAAGGGCTCGCCACGGGTCGTGGTCAGCCAGGAGGACTCGGGCACCGGCGTCGGTCGCGAACGCTTCCCGGCCCGCCCGCTGCCGGACCTGGCGATCCAGGCCAAGGCCAGCGAACCCCTGGCCGCCTTGCGCCGCTTCCTGGAAGAGTTCCCCGGCCGCGTGCTGTTCAGCGCCGAATCGGCCGGCCGCCGCGAAGTGCTGCTGGAGCTGCTCGCCCGTCTCAAGCTGCGCCCGCAGGAAGTGACCGGCTGGCCGGAATTCGTCGCCAGCAAGGAACTCCTCGCCATCACCATCGCGCCCCTGGACGAAGGCCTGCTGCTGGATGACCCGGGCCTGGCGCTGATCGCCGAGAGCCCGCTGTTCGGCCAGCGCGTGATGCAACGCCGCCGCCGCGACCGTCGGGGCGACGGTGGCGACAACGTCATCAAGAACCTCGCCGAACTGCGCGAAGGCGCGCCTGTGGTGCACATCGACCACGGCGTCGGCCGCTACCTGGGCCTGATCACCCTGGAGATCGAAGGCCAGTCCGCCGAATTCCTCGCCCTGCAGTACGCCGAGGAAGCCAAGCTCTACGTACCCGTGGCCAGCCTGCACCTGATCGCCCGCTATACCGGCAGCGACGATGCCCTCGCGCCACTGCACCGCCTGGGCTCGGAGGCCTGGCAGAAGGCCAAGCGCAAGGCCGCCGAACAGGTGCGCGACGTCGCCGCCGAACTGCTGGACATCTATGCCCGTCGTGCCGCCCGCGAAGGCTACGCCTTCAAGGACCCGATGGCGGACTACGCCACCTTCTCCGCCGGCTTCCCCTTCGAGGAGACGCCGGACCAGCAGACCGCCATCGACGCCGTACTGGCCGATATGCTGGCGCCCAAGCCGATGGATCGCCTGGTCTGCGGCGACGTCGGCTTCGGCAAGACCGAGGTGGCCATGCGCGCCGCCTTCGTCGCCGTGCACAGCGGCAAGCAGGTGGCGGTGCTGGTGCCTACCACCCTGCTCGCCCAGCAGCACTACAACAGCTTCCGCGACCGCTTCGCCGACTGGCCGGTAAAGGTCGAGGTGATGAGCCGCTTCAAGACCGCCAAGGAAGTGGAAGGCGCTGCGCAACAGTTGGCCGACGGCAAGGTGGACATCGTCATCGGTACCCACAAGCTGCTGCAGGACGACATCACCTTCAAGAACCTGGGCCTGGTGATCATCGACGAGGAACACCGCTTCGGCGTGCGCCAGAAGGAGCAGCTCAAGGCCCTGCGCAGCGAGGTGGACATCCTGACCCTCACCGCCACGCCGATCCCGCGCACCCTGAACATGGCCGTGGCCGGCATGCGCGACCTGTCGATCATCGCCACCCCGCCCGCGCGCCGCCTGTCGGTGCGTACCTTCGTCATGGAACAGCAGAACACGGTGATCAAGGAGGCGCTGCTGCGCGAGCTGCTGCGCGGCGGCCAGGTGTACTACCTGCACAACGAAGTGAAGAGCATCGAGAAGTGCGCCGCCGACCTGGCCGAACTGGTGCCCGAGGCGCGCATCGGTATCGGCCACGGGCAGATGCACGAGCGCGAGCTCGAACAGGTGATGAGCGACTTCTACCACAAGCGCTTCAACGTGCTGATCGCCTCGACCATCATCGAGACCGGCATCGACGTGCCCAGCGCCAACACCATCATCATCGAGCGCGCCGACAAGTTCGGCCTGGCCCAGCTGCACCAGCTGCGCGGCCGCGTCGGTCGCAGCCACCACCAGGCCTACGCCTACCTGCTCACCCCGCCACGCAAGCAGATGACCCCGGACGCCGAGAAGCGCCTGGAAGCCATCGCCAACGCCCAGGACCTGGGGGCCGGCTTCGTCCTGGCCACCCATGACCTGGAGATACGGGGCGCCGGCGAGCTGCTCGGCGACGGGCAGAGCGGGCAGATCCAGGCGGTGGGTTTCACCCTCTACATGGAAATGCTCGAGCGCGCGGTCAAGGCCATCCAGAAGGGCGAGCAGCCCAACCTGGAGCAACCGCTGGGCGGCGGACCGGAGATCAACCTGCGCCTGCCGGCGCTGATTCCCGAGGACTACCTCCCCGACGTGCACGCACGCCTGATCCTCTACAAGCGCATCGCCTCGGCCGCCGACGAGGACGGCCTGAAGGAACTGCAGGTGGAGATGATCGACCGCTTCGGCCTGCTGCCGGAACCGACCAAGAACCTGGTGCGTCTGACCCTGCTGAAGTTGCAGGCGGAGAAGCTCGGCATCAAGAAAGTCGACGCCGGCCCGCAAGGCGGTCGGATAGAATTCGCCGCCGACACCTGCGTCGATCCGCTGGTGCTGATCAAGCTGATCCAGGGCCAGCCCAAGCGCTACAAGTTCGAAGGCGCCACGCTGTTCCGCTTCCAGGTGCCGATGGAGCGCCCGGAAGAACGTTTCAATACACTCGAGGCGCTGTTCGAGCGCCTGACTCCGCAATCCGCTTAAAGGACCGATCCATGCGTGCGTTCCGTTACCTCGCCCTGATGCTTGCCCTGCTGGCCCCCAGCGCTTTTGCCGATGGGCTCTACCAGGTCGAGCTGATCCTGTTCCGCCAGTCGGGCGACGCCACCCCCGCCAGCCAGCCGGCCCCGGACGATTGGGCCAACGGCGCACAGAGCCTGGCCAGCGTCGGTGAGCGCGCCACCGCGCTGAATGGCGAGGCCGCCAAGCTCAACCCCGGCAATGGCTACCAGGTGCTGCTGCACAAGGCCTGGACGCAGAGCGTCGGCGCCAACCCCAGCCGCGTGGCCGTCAGCGCCGGTGACCAGCAGCTCGGCCACTTCCCGGTGGAAGGCACCGTGACCCTGTCCCAGGTGCGCTACACCGATGTCGCCGTCGACTTCTGGGTCAACCAGTTCGACGGGAGCGGCCTGCTCAGCGGCAGCGAACGCATCAAGCAGGGCACCCGCCTCAAGACCGGCGAGCTGACCTACCTCGATCACTCCAGCCTCGGCGTCCTGATCCGCGTCAGCCCGCTCTGACCGACGTGCTCACCCTGCTCGAACACCTGCGCCAGCACGACTGGCGGCAGGACTTCGACAGCGGCGCGCTGCAGCGTGGCACGGGCTATGCCCGCCAGCGCCTGGCGCGCCTGCGGGCCATGGACGAGACCCTGCTGCAGTCCAGCTGCGCCGGTTCTGGCGACAACTTCTACCATCAGAACATCCGCCTGGCCCCCCACGGCCTCGGCATCATCGGGCGCTGCAGCTGCCCGGTGGGCATCAACTGCAAGCACTGCGTCGCGGCCATCCTGCAAGTACTCGAGGAAGGCGCGCCCAGCCAGCGTCCGGAACGGCCCCTGTCGGCCGCCGAGACGCCAACGGTCAGGCGCGTGCTCAAGGACATCCAGCCGCGCCCGCTGCTGGCCCTCGGCAGCCTGGCGCAGAGCCTCTACGACCTGCGCAGCGGACGCATGGTCGGCAGCCAGCAGCATCGTGCCGGCCTGGCATTCGACTACGCCGGTATCAGCGCCCACGGCAAGAACGCCCGCCACAACGCGGTGAGCAAGCGCCAGGGCGAACTGTTGGAAGTCCAACGCCAGATCGCCACCGAAGAGGCCCTGCGCGAGCGCCTGCGCCAGCTCGGCTTCAAGGAATCACTGCGCCAGAGCCTCGCCCTGCCCAGTGACGTCTACGAACTCTTCGAGCTGCCCAGCGACAGCGCCTGGCAGCGTTTCATGAACAAGGGCCTGGCGGAGCTGCGCGCCGAGGGCTGGGAGGTGGACATCCGCTCCGGCTTCCACTTCGACCTGTCCAGTGTCGAGCGCTGGTATGCCGAGGTGGACGAAGTCCCGGGCCAGCATTGGTTCGACCTGGAGCTGGGCATCGTCGTCGAAGGCCAGCGCATCAGCCTGCTGCCCATCCTCCTGCGCCTGATCCAGCAGAACCCCAAGCTGCTCAGCCCGAAGAACCTGGAAAAGCGGCGCGACGACGAGCAATTGCGCCTGCAGCTGGACACCCTGGGCGCCAGCACCGGCCGCCCCCTGCAGGTCGCCCTGCCCTTCGGACGCCTGAAGCCGCTGCTGGCCACCCTGGGCGAGCTTTACCTGCGAGATCGGCCGGAAGGCCGCAGCCTGCGCCTCGCCCTGCCCGATGCCGCACGCCTGGGACAACTGGACGAACTGCAACTGGAATGGCAGGGCGGCGAGCGCCTGCGCCGCTTCGCCGAACGCCTGCGTGACAGCCGGCAGACCCGCCACGAGGCCCCTGCCGGCCTGCAGGCGGACCTGCGCACCTATCAGCTGCAAGGCCTCGCCTGGCTGCAGAGCCTGCGCGAACTGGGCGCGGGCGGCGTGCTGGGTGACGACATGGGCCTGGGCAAGACCCTGCAGACCCTGGCCCACCTGCTCACCGAGAAGAACGCCGGCCGTCTCGACCGTCCGGCGCTGGTGGTGGTGCCCACCAGCCTGATCCCCAATTGGCAGGACGAGGCCGCGCGCTTCGCCCCCGGCCTGCGGGTGCTGGCGCTGCATGGCCCGAACCGCAAGAAGGATTTCGCACGCCTGGGCGAGTTCGACCTGCTGCTCACCACCTATGCCCTGCTACCACGCGACCTCGCGACCTGGAAGGCGCAGCCCCTGCACCTGGTGGTGCTGGACGAGGCGCAGAACATCAAGACGCCCACCAGCAAGGCCGCCCAGGCCGTACGCCAGCTGGAGGCGCGACAACGCCTGTGCCTCTCCGGCACGCCGCTGGAGAATCACCTGGGCGAGCTCTGGTCGCTGTTCCATTTCCTCATGCCCGGCTGGCTGGGAGACGCCAAGCAGTTCGCGCGCGACTACCGCACCCCGATCGAGAAGCGCGGCGACAACGAGCGCCTGGCCCACCTCAATGGCCGCATCCGCCCCTTCCTGCTGCGCCGGACCAAGGAATCGGTGGCCACCGAACTGCCCGCCAAGACCGAGATCGTCCAGCGCGTGGAGCTCAGCGAAGGGCAGCGTGATCTCTACGAGACGGTGCGCCTGGCGATGGACCGGAAGGTCCGCGCGGAAATCCAGGACAAGGGCATGGCGCGCAGCCAGATGGTGATCCTCGAGGCACTGCTGAAGCTGCGCCAGACCTGCTGCGACCTGCGCCTGGTGGAGCACGAGCGCACCCGGCCTCTGCGCGGCAGTACCTCGGGCAAGCTGGACAGTCTGATGGAGATGCTGGTGGAGCTGTTCGCGGAGGGGCGCAAGGTGCTGCTCTTCTCGCAGTTCACCAGCATGCTGGAGCTGATCGAGGCCGAACTGCAGCAGCGCGGCATCGAGTACCTGATCCTCACGGGCGACACCCGTGATCGGCGCACCCCCGTGAAGCGCTTCCAGGCCGGGGAAGTGCCGCTGTTCCTGATCAGCCTGAAGGCGGGTGGCACGGGCCTGAATCTAACCGCCGCCGACACGGTGATCCACTATGACCCCTGGTGGAACCCGGCCGCCGAGCGCCAGGCCACCGACCGCGCCTACCGCATCGGCCAGGACAAGCCGGTGTTCGTCTACAAGCTGATCGCCCGGGGCACGGTGGAAGAGAAGATCCAGCAACTGCAGCAGCGCAAGGCGCTGCTCGCCGAGGGCATCCTCGGGCAGAGCGAGGGCGCGGACTGGCAATTGCGCGAAGAGGACCTCGACGCCCTCTTCGCGCCCCTGCCGACGGCCTGAAGGCCGCTCAGGCCTTGAACAGGCGGACGAGGACTTCGCGCACCTTGCCGATGCCGTCGGCCAGGGCGGCCTCGATCTCGGCCATGGTGATGATGCCGCTGGACTTGCCGGCAGCCGGATTGACCACCAGCGAGATGCAGGCGTAGGGCAGGTCCAGCTCACGGGCGAGCACGGCTTCGGGCATGCCGGTCATCCCGACCAGATCACAGCCGTCGCGCTCCATGCGGGCGATCTCGGCGACTGTCTCCAGGCGCGGGCCCTGGGTGCAGCCATACACGCCGTGATCGCTGTGCGCGTGCCCGGTGGCGGCAAGTGCGGTGAGCAGCTTCTGCCGCAGCGCCTCGTCGTAGGGATGACTGAAATCGATGTGGGTCACATGGTCCAGCTCGCCTTCGAAGAAGGTGTCGGTGCGACCGTGGGTGTAGTCGATCAACTGGTGCGGCACCACGAGGTGCCCGGTGCCCATGGCGGCATTGATACCGCCCACCGCATTGACCGCGACCACCGCCTGGGCGCCAGCCTGCTTGAGCGCCCAGAGATTGGCGCGGTAGTTGACCTGGTGCGGAGGAATGCGGTGCGGGTGGCCATGGCGGGCGAGGAACAGCAGGTCGCGGCCGGCGTAATCGCCCTGGACGATCCCCGCCGAAGGCGCACCGTAGGGCGTCTCGGGGTTGAGCAGCGCCTTCATGGTCAGGCCCTCGAGCTGGGTAAGGCCGGTACCACCGATAATCGCGTAAACGGTCATTTCGCTTCCTTCAGTCGATCAGCTGGGCTTCGCGCAGGGCGGCGATCGCCGTTTGCCAACGCGGGTCTTGACGGTATTCGGTGCCCGGGAAAGCACGGCGGCGCATGCGCGCGAGCTGCGCAGGCGGCGTCACCCCGAGACGCTGCAAGCGCGACAGGGCCAGCTCGGCGGCAGCACGGTCGTTGCACACCAGGCCCATGTCGCAGCCTGCGCTCAGCGCGGCCTCGATGCGCTCGGCGGCGTCACCCACCACGTGGGCGCCGGCCATCGACAGGTCGTCGCTGAAGATCACCCCGGTGTACTTCAGCTCGCCACGCAGGATGTCCTGCAGCCAACGGCGCGAGAAACCGGCGGGCTGGGCATCGACCTGGGGGTAGATGACGTGGGCGGGCATCATGCCGTCCAGCTCGGGGGCCAGGCGGGTGAAGGGCACCAGGTCCGCGGCGCGGATCTGCTCCAGGCTGCGCTCATCCGTGGGAATGGCGACGTGGGAGTCGGCTTCCGCCCAGCCATGGCCGGGGAAGTGCTTGCCGGTGGCCGCCATGCCGGCAGCACGCAGCCCCTTGATGAAGGCACCGGCCAGGTCGGTGGCGCGCTGCGGATCGCCCTCGAAGGCACGGCTGCCGACCACGGCGCTGCGCTGGTGATCGAGATCGAGCACCGGGGCGAAGCTGATGTCCAGCCCAACGGCCAGGACTTCGGTCGCCATGAGCCAGCCGCACTGCCGGGCCAGCGCTTCGGCATTGGCGTTGTCGGCCAGCGCACGCATGGCCGGCAGGCGCACGAACCCCTGGCGCAGACGCTGCACACGCCCGCCTTCCTGGTCGACGGCGAGAATGAGGTCCGGGCGCAGGGCGCGGATGGAAGCGCAGAGTTCGCGCACCTGGCGCGGGTCCTCGATATTGCGCGCGAAGATGATCAGGCCGGCCACTTCCGGTTGCCGCAGGATCTGGCGATCCTCAGCGGTCAGCCAGGTGCCGCCGATGTCCAGCATCAGGGAGCCTTGCATGGGATTCCTCAGGAGAGTTCTGCCGCGGCCCAGTCAGGCCGGGGCGCTTCATCGATCCGCACCGCACAATGGACGGGAACGCGGGGAAAGAGTTCAAGCAGGTCGGCATTGCGCAGGCGCACGCAGCCATGGGACAGCGGTACGCCCATGGGTTCGGTGTCCGGCGTGCCGTGCAGGTAGATGTAGCGACGCATGGTGTCGACCTTGCCCAGGCGGTTGCGCCCGGGCTCGCAACCACTCAGCCAGAGGATGCGGCTGAGTATCCAGTCGCGACCGGGGAACTGCGCGTGCAACTCGGGAGTCCAGGTCTCGCCGGTCCAGCGACGGCCTCGCAGCACGGCGCCTTGAGGCAGTCCCTCGCCGATCTTCGCGCGCACCTGATGAAGGCCGCGAGGCGTGCGATTGGAGCCACTCAGCTCACCGGCGCCGTTCAGCGCGGTGGAAACGGGAAGACGCAACACCAGGCGCTCTCCGGCAAAGCCGTAGAGGCACTGGTCAGCGATGGAAACGTGGAGAAGATCGAGGTCGGGCATGGGGCGCTAGCTTAGCCGATCCCCCTGCCCTCGCCCACCGGGATCAGGCCTTGGCAGGCGTACTCGGGGACTTGCTGCGCGGCTTCAGGACCGCTTTTGAAAGGGTCTCGTCGGACAGCCCGGTTTCGGCGCGCATGCCGGCGGCCAGGAAGGGCACCATCAGGCGCATGACCTGTTCGATGGAGGTGTTCACGCCGAAATCGGTCTCGGCCATCGCGCGCAGCGCCTTGATGCCGGACATGCTGAACGCGGCGGCACCGAGCATGAAGTGCACACGCCAGAAAAGCTCAAGCGGCGGCACCTTGGGCGCCGACTCGTTGACCAGCAGCATGTAACGGCGGAAGACCTTGCCGTACACCTCTTCCAGGTATTTGCGCAGGTGGCCCTGGCTCTGACTGAACGCCAGCCCCAGCAGGCGCATGAAGATGGACAGGTCATTGCCGCTGCGTGGCTTCACCGCCAGCGCCTGTTCCACCAGCATCTCCAGCAGCTCTTCGAGAGTCGCGCGCGCCTCGCTCTTCGCCTGCCGGCGATCGAGCTCACGCTCCAGGCTCTGACAGAAAGGCCCGAGGAAGCGCGAGAACACCGCCTGGATCAGCGCCTTCTTCGAGCCGAAGTGATAATTCACAGCAGCCAGGTTCACACCCGCCTTGCTGGTGATCAAACGCAACGAAGTCTCGGCGAAGCCCTTCTCCGCGAACAGCTGTTCCGCAGCATCAAGAATGCGTTCGACGGTTTCCGACTGGGCCATGGCTCCTCCGCCTGACAAACACTTGTTTGAAACATACGTTTCAAGCCGCTGGCTTGTCAAGTCGCGCACACCATCTTCTGACGCCCCGGTCACGGCTCGCAGGCGACATATTCACGCAAGACGACAGGCAAGTCACTAGAGCCACAAGGCACACGGCGAGAGGATGCAGAGAAGACTTGTTGCCAAGCCATGATCACTGTATATAATCCCAGTCACTGTATAAAAAAACAGAGCGCCGACATGCTGAAACTCACGCCCCGCCAAGCCGAGATCCTCGCGTTCATCAAGCGCTGCATCGAAGACAACGGCTATCCGCCCACCCGTGCGGAGATCGCCCAGGAACTGGGCTTCAAGTCACCCAATGCTGCCGAAGAGCACCTCAAGGCGCTGGCCCGCAAGGGTGCGATCGAGATGACTCCCGGCGCCTCCCGTGGCATCCGCATCCCCGGCTTCGAGCCCAGCACCGAGGAAGACGGCCTGCCGATCATCGGTCGCGTAGCTGCCGGCGCTCCCATACTTGCCCAGCAGAACATCGAAGAATCCTGCCGGATCAACCCGGAGTTCTTCCATCCCCGCGCCGACTACCTGCTGCGCGTGAGCGGCATGAGCATGAAGGATGTCGGCATCCACGATGGGGACCTGCTCGCCGTCCATACCACCCGCGAGGCCCGCAACGGCCAGATCGTGGTAGCCCGCCTGGATGACGAGGTCACCGTCAAGCGTTTCAAACGCGAGGGCAACAAGGTCTGGCTGATCGCCGAGAACCCGGATTTCGCACCGATCGAGGTGGACCTTCAGGAGCGGGATCTGGTCATCGAAGGCTTGAGCGTCGGCGTCATCCGCCGCTAACAGGAGGCGTCATGCAGTTTCCGCAATCGTTTGGCCGAACCCAACTACCGCTTTTCCATGACGCCATAGTCGCCAGCCCGGCGCCACTTGCACTGGAGCTCGACGAGCACTGGGAAGAGGAACCCGAAGCCTTCAGCGAGCTGTCGCTGAGCGGCGCTGCCGGGCATTGCCGCCACCTGCTAGCCCCCATCCTTCGCCAACTCAGCCAGGAGCAGGATGCCCGCTGGCTGACATTGATCGGCGCGCCCGCCAGCCTTACCCAGGGCTGGTTGCGGGACGCCGGGCTGAATCGCGAGCGCATCCTGCTCCTTGAGCCCCGGGGAGAGCGCAGTGCGCTGGAGTTGACATGCGAAGCCCTTCGATTAGGCCGTAGCCACACCGTAGTCAGCTGGCTGCGTCTGAACCGGACGGAGAAACAGGCACTCGCCCAGGCGGCACGCCAGGGTGGAGCGCAAAGCCTAAACATCCGACTGGGATAGGAATCGCGCTCACGACCGGAATACGGCCGCAATGGATTGGTAACAGTCGAGGGGAATAATCGGTTCCGAAGGAGCCGACCAAGCACCCATCAATGCAGGACGCGCGGACCTTCGTCGTGATCCACTTCACCTTCAGCCAGACGACCGGCCATCTGCACGCCCACGTTGAGCATGGCCTTGGCGACTTCCAGGTGATGCCCTTGCAGGAACGCCTTGGCGTCGGAAGAGAAGTCCAGCGTAACCAACGCCTCCTCGTCTTCCGCGCGGCGCAGGATGATGCGGCCGTCGGGCAGCTCGACTATTTCCAGAAAGGACGTTGGCATGGGGTCATCTCTCCACTAAAGGCGGGCATTGTACCAGCCGGCTGACGGGCCGCCCTAGCCCATCGATCTACTCAGCACTCCGACAGCCCCTCACGGAAGCGCAACGCCAGTGCCTTCAAGTTCTGCCGCCACTCTTCCAGGGTCACCCCGGACAGAGGCGTCGGCTCGTCATCCACACTTACAGCCTGGATCAGCGGCATCGTCGGGTCGACCTTCGCCTTTTTCGGCGCCTGGGGCGGCAGGAATAGTGCAGCGTGCGCAGCCAGCAGTTCGGCCAGCCAGGTTTCAGGCTGTTGGGCCAGTTCGACCAGCTCGGACAACTCGGGGCTCGGCGCAGCGGCGAGCACATCAGCGGTCAACAGCAATTCCGGGCGCGGCGCGGCGGCCTGGGGCAACCGGTAGAACCCGGCGATCTCGTGGCAGAGACCGAGCAAAGCACCATGCAGATGGAACAGGGCCGCTTCGCGCTCTGCCTGAACCAGCGCCTGGGCATTCATCGCCCGCCCTTCCTCAGCCTTGCGCAAGGATTCCAGGGCCAGGCCGGCGAAGTAGAGTTTCTGGTTCGTGCGGGTATAGAGCTCATGCGCCATGACGGCCACTCCTGCTGGATCAGATCGGTAGTATGCGCGCCCACCCGGGCAGGCGCGCAACCGCCAATCAGCGCTTGTCTTCGACCTTCCACTTGCCGCCGTCGAAGAAGGCACGCCAGCCGGTCGGCTTGCCGTCAACTTCGGACTGCACGTACTGCTCCTTGGTCTTGCGACTGAAACGAATGACCGCCGGACGGCCATCAGGATCCTTGGCCGGCGCACTGAGCAGGAAGTGGTACTTGGGATCGAGCTCTTCCTTGTGCGGAATCAGTTCCAACACCAGAGGCGCTCGCGTCTCGCGGTTCTTCGGGAACTGGCTGGCTGCCAGGAACAGGCCCGAAGCGCCATCGCGCAGCACGTAGGTGTCATCCACCTTCTCGCACTTGAGCTCGGGCATCTTGATCGGGTCGATCTTTGGCGGCGCAGCCTCGCCATTCTTGAGCAGCTTGCGGGTGTTCTTGCAGCTGGGGTTGGTGCATCCGAAGAACTTGCCGAAACGACCGGTCTTCAGCTGCATCTCGCTGCCGCACTTGTCGCACTCGAGGCTCGGGCCTTCATAGCCCTTGATGCGGTACTGGCCCTGCTCGATCTCGTAGCCCGCGCAATCGGGGTTGTTGCCGCAGATATGCAGCTTGCGGGTCTCGTCCAGCAGGTAGGCATCCATAGCGGTACTGCAGATCGGGCAGCGATGCTTGCCACGCAGCACGCGGGACTCGGACTCGCCCTCGTCGTCCGCAGCGATCTCGTCACCCGGCACCAGGTTGATCGTGGCCTTGCAGCGCTCCTTGGGCGGGAGGCTGTAGCCCGAGCAACCCAGGAACACGCCGGTGGAGGCGGTACGGATCATCATCGGCCGGCCGCACTCGCGGCAGGCGATGTCGGTCAGGGTCGGCTGGTTGGCGCGCATGCCGCTGTCAGCGACTTCGGCCACTTCCAGCTTCTTCTTGAAGTCGCCGTAGAACTCGTCAAGCAGGTTCTTCCAGTCGCGCTCTCCCTGGGCCACATCGTCCAGGTTCTCTTCCATGCCGGCGGTGAAGCCATAGTCCATCAGGTTCGAGAAGCTCTCGTTCAGACGCTCGGTGACGATGTCACCCATCTTCTCGGAGTAGAAGCGACGGTTATGCACCGTCACATAGCCCCGCTCCTGAATCGTGGAAATGATCGCAGCATAGGTGGATGGGCGGCCAATACCCCGCTTTTCCAGCTCCTTGACCAGGCTGGCCTCGGAGAAACGTGCCGGCGGCTTGGTGAAGTGCTGGCTGGGATCGAGCTTGATCAGCTTGAGCGCCTCGCCTTCCTTCATGTCGGGCAGTACGTCGTCTTCACCCGGCTTGCTCTGTTGCGGCAGCACACGGGTGTAGCCGTCGAACTTGAGGATGCGGCCCTTGGCGCGCAGCTCGAAGTTGCCGGCCGCCACGCTGACGCTGGTGGACAGGTACTCGGCCGGCGGCATCTGGCAGGCCACGAACTGGCGCCAGATCAAGTCGTACAGGCGCTCGGCATCGCGTTCCATGCCCGACAGCTGGGTCGGCTTGAGATTGACGTCCGAGGGGCGGATGGCCTCGTGGGCCTCCTGGGCGCCTTCCTTGCTCGAATAGAAATTCGGCTTGGCCGGCAGGTACTTCTCACCGAACTCGCCTTCGATGAAGCCGCGCACCATGGTGATGGCATCGGCAGAGAGGTTGGTCGAGTCGGTACGCATATAGGTGATGTAGCCCGCCTCGTAGAGACGCTGGGCCATCATCATGGTCTTCTTCACCCCGAAGCCCAGGCGGTTGCTCGCCGCCTGTTGCAGGGTGGAGGTGATGAAAGGCGCAGAAGGACGGCTGGAGGTCGGCTTGTCTTCGCGCTTCTGCACGCTGTAGCTGGAGGACTTGAGCTGCTCCAGCGCGGCCATGGCCTGGGCTTCGTTCAGCGGCTTGAAGGCCGCGCCATTCTCCTTGGCCACCTCGAAGCGCACGTTGGCACCCTTGGCAGTGCCCAGGTCGGCGTGGACTTCCCAGTACTCCTCGGGCACGAAGGCACGGATCTCACGCTCACGCTCGACCACAAGCTTCACAGCGACCGACTGCACGCGACCGGCGGACAGGCCGCGGGCGATCTTCTGCCACAACAGCGGCGAGACCATGTAACCCACGACACGGTCCAGGAAGCGGCGCGCCTGCTGGGCATTGACGCGGTTGATATCCAGCTCGCCGGGCTGGGAGAAGGCCTCCTGGATGGCCTTCTTGGTGATTTCGTTGAACACCACGCGCTTGTAGCGGCTGTCATCACCACCGATGGATTCCCGCAGGTGCCAGGCGATGGCCTCCCCTTCGCGGTCCAAGTCGGTTGCGAGATAGATGGTGTCGGCATCCTTGGCCAGTCGGCGCAGTTCCTCGATCACCTTCTCCTTGCCGGGAAGGATCTCGTACTTCGCCTTCCAGCCGTGCTCGGGGTCGACGCCCATGCGGGTGAACAGCTGGCGCTTGGCCTTTTCCTTGGGCGATAGCGCCGGAGCCTCGGACGCGGCCGCCTTGCCGCGCTTCACCGGTTCCTTGCTGGCACTGGCCGAACCGCTGGTAGGCAGGTCACGGATATGGCCGATGCTCGACTTCACCACGTACTGGTTGCCCAGGTACTTGTTGATGGTCTTGGCCTTGGCCGGGGATTCCACGATGACCAGCGATTTGCCCATGGATCGGAAATTTCCTGAATTCGATAAATGAAAGGCGGGACCGCCTGACGCGGCACCGCTATATATAGTGGCGAACGAGACGAGGTCAAGCTTGCCCGCCGCCCCGGGACACCTCAGCGACGCGGAAAGAGATCTGACTCGGCAGTCACCAAAGCGAAGCGGGCGATCTGCTCGCCATCCACCTCGACCGTCTCGGTGAACATGCTCAGCGGGCGGACCCAGAGGCCGTGCTCGCCGTACAGAGCCTGATAGACCACCAGCTCTTCTTCGGTCTCGGAATGGCGCGCCGTACCGATCACGCGGTACTGCTGCCCTTTGTAGTGACGATAGAGTCCAGGTTGCAGGCTCATGTTCCCCTCGTGTCCATCTATGGTCCGGTTCGCGAAGGGTGCGCATGGTGCCCACTCGCGCGCCCGCTGGCCAGCCCCGTTGACGAAATAAGCCCCATGAAAGCAAAAAACCGGGGCACCCAGGCCCCGGTCTTTTCCATCAGCGGACGCTTAGACGCGTTCGAAGACGGTGGTGATGCCCTGGCCGAGACCCACGCACATGGTGGACACGCCCAGGGTACCGCCGTTCTGCTTCATCACGTTCAGCAGGGTGCCGGAGATACGTGCACCGGAGCAGCCGAAGGGGTGACCCAGAGCGATGGCGCCGCCGTGCAGGTTGACCTTCTGCTCCATCTTGTCGAGGAGCTTCAGGTCCTTCAGCACGGGCAGTGCCTGAGCGGCGAAGGCTTCGTTGAGCTCGACGAAGTCGATATCGTCCATGGTCAGGCCGGCGCGCTTGAGCGCCTTCTGAGTGGACGGCACCGGGCCGTAGCCCATGATCGCCGGGTCGACACCCGCGACCGCCATGGCACGCACCACAGCCATCGGCTGGATGCCGAGATCCTGGGCGCGCTGGGCGCTCATCACGATCATGCAGGAGGCGCCGTCGGTGATCTGCGAGGAAGTACCTGCAGTCACGGTGCCGCCTTTCGGGTTGAACGCAGGCTTCAGGGCGGCCAGGCTTTCGATGGTGGTCTCCGGACGGATGGTCTCGTCGAAGTCGAATACCTTCAGGAAGCCGTTCTCGTCGTAGCCTTGCATCGGGATGATTTCATCCTTGAACTTGCCTTCGACGGTAGCCTTGTGTGCCAGGCGGTGGGAACGCTCACCGAAGGCGTCCTGCTGCTCGCGGCTGATACCGTGCATCTTGCCCAGCATCTCGGCGGTCAGGCCCATCATGCCCGAGGCCTTGGCGGCGTACAGGGACAGGTGCGGGTTCGGATCGACGCCGTGCATCATGCCGACGTGGCCCATGTGCTCCACACCACCGACGACGAAAACGTCGCCGTTGCCGGTCTGGATGGCCTGCACGGCAGTGTGCAGGGCGCTCATGGAGGAACCGCACAGGCGGCTGACGGTCTGGCCGGCGCTGGTGTGCGGGATCTGGGTCATCAGCGACGCCATGCGTGCGATGTTCCAGCCTTGCTCCAGGGTCTGGTTCACGCAGCCCCAGATCACGTCTTCGACTTCAGCCGGGTCCAGCTTGGTGTTGCGGGCCAGGACGCCGCTGATCAGTTGTGCCGACATGGTCTCGGCACGGGTATTGCGGTGCATGCCGCCTTTGGAACGACCCATCGGGGTACGGCCGAAGTCGACAATGACTGCATCTCTAGGATTCAGGCTCATATTTCTACTCTCGCTCTGTTCGTTCCGCGATTAACCGAAAAACTTCTGGCCCTTGGCGGCCATTTCACGAAGCTTGGCGGTCGGGTGGTACAGCGCGCCCAGTTCGGCGTACTTGTCGGCCAGGGCAACGAATTCGGCTACACCGATGGAGTCGATGTAACGCAGTGCACCACCACGGAAGGGCGGGAAGCCGATACCGTAGATCAGGCCCATATCGGCCTCGGCTGCGGTGTCGACGATGCCGTCTTCCAGGCAACGAACGGTTTCCAGGCACAGCGGGATCATCATGAAGTTGATGATGTCTTCGTCGGTCAGCTCACGCTGCTCAACGACGATGGACTTCAGCAGCTCGTAGGCTTCCGGATCGGAGACCTTCTTCGGCTTGCCGCGCTTGTCGGTTTCATAGGCGTAGAAGCCCTTGCCATTCTTCTGGCCCAGGCGGTTGGCCTCGTACATCACGTCAACGGCGGTCTTGCCTTCCACCGCCATGCGGTCCGGGAAGCCCTCGGCCATCACGTCACGGCCGTGGTGGCCGGTATCGATGCCGACCACGTCGGAGAGGTAGGCCGGGCCCATGGGCCAGCCGAACTTCTCCATGACCTTGTCGATGCGCACGAAGTCGACGCCGAAGCCCAGCAGCTTGGAGAAGCCGCCGAAGTACGGGAACAGTACGCGGTTGACCAGGAAGCCGGGGCAGTCGTTGACCACGATCGGGTTCTTGCCCATCTTCTTGGCGTAGGCAACGGTGGTGGCAACGGCCACTTCGCTGGACTTTTCGCCACGGATGACTTCGACCAGGGGCATCATGTGCACCGGGTTGAAGAAGTGCATGCCGACGAAGTTCTCGGGACGCTTCAGCGCCTTGGCCAGCAGGCTGATGGAGATGGTGGAGGTGTTGGAAGCCAGGATGGCGTCCTCGCGAACCACGCCTTCCACTTCGGCCAGCACGATCTGCTTGACCTTCGGGTTCTCGACCACGGCTTCGACGACGATGTCGACGGCACCGAAGTCGCCGTAGGACATGGTCGGGCGGATGGCGGTCAGGGCCTCGGCCATCTTGGCCGGGGTCATGCGGCCTTTCTCGACGCGCTTGCCGAGCAACTTGGACGCCTCGGACAGCCCCATCTGGATACCCTCTTCGCGGATATCCTTCATCAGGATCGGAGTGCCTTTGGAAGCCGACTGGTAGGCGATGCCGCCGCCCATGATGCCGGCGCCGAGCACGGCGGCCAGTTTCACGTCGCGAGCGATCTCGTCGTGCTGCTTGGCTTTCTTCTTCAGCTCCTGGTCATTCAGGAACAGGCCGATCAGGCTGGCAGCGACCGGGGTCTTGGCCAGCTTGACGAAGCCGGCGGCCTCGACTTCCAGCGCCTTGTCACGACCGAAGTTGGCGGCCTTCTGGATGGTCTTGATTGCTTCGACCGGAGCCGGGTAGTTCGGACCGGCCTGGCCAGCCACGAAACCCTTGGCGGTTTCGAAGGCCATCATCTGCTCGATGGCATTGAGCTTGATCTTTTCCAGCTTGGGCTGACGCTTGGCCTTGAAGTCCAGCTCGCCGGAGATGGCGCGCTTGACCAGGTCCAGGGCGGCTTCCTGGAGTTTCGCAGGGGCGACGACGGCGTCGACGGCACCCACTTTCAGGGCGTCGGCAGCCTTGTTTTCCTTGCCGGATGCGATCCACTCGATGGCGTTGTCGGTACCGATCACGCGCGGCAGGCGCACGGTGCCGCCGAAGCCCGGGTAGATGCCCAGCTTGACTTCAGGCAGGCCGATCTTGGCGGTCTCGCTCATGACGCGGTAGTCACCGGCCAGGCACATTTCCAGGCCGCCGCCGAGGGCGATGCCATTGATCGCAACCACGGTCGGAACCTGCAGGTCTTCGAAATCGCTGAAGATCTTGTTGGCTTCGAGGTTGCCTGCCACCAGCTCCTCGTCGGGCAACTTGAAGTTGTCGACGAATTCGGTGATGTCCGCACCGACGATGAACACGTCCTTGCCACTGCTGACGATAACGCCCTTGACCGACGCATCGGCCTTGATGGCATCAACCGCCTGACGCAGCTCATTGAGGGTAAGACGGTTGAACTTGTTGACGGACTCACCCTTGAGGTCGAACTTCAGTTCGACGATGCCGCCCTCAAGAGCCTTAACCGTGATGGCTTTACCTTCGTAAATCATCAACTGATCTCCACGGTATGGAAGCTGAACAGTACACATCGGAGCCAACCGGCGAACCGGCTCGAGGCATTGCCGTCGAGCTTAGTCCGATTCGGTCCGGCACACCCGCCGACGCGATATCGGGTAGTTATTGGACGTTTCTGTAAGACAAACGCTCAATTCATACGCCCGTTTGATTTGGGTGCGCACACATTCACGGAAAAGTCCGCTGTTGTCAATTGCGCTTCGTGACCGTACAGCCACGCTCAATCCGCTCTGCCACCAGCCTTTGCGCAGGCCCGGCAGCCCTCTGGAAAGCAACATGCAGGATGGTTATGACAAGCCATCAGGCAGGCGACGCAAGGCTCGATAACGTGACGTGCCGCACGCTAGCCAAACGCCAGCGCGGCGGGTAGAGTCGCGCGTTACGGCCGGGACGGGCCGAATAACAAAAACAACTAGATGACGCCCTTAGAGGCACACGGAGTAGCGACATGACGAGCCGTACGCTTGCCATTCTGCTGGGCACCCTGCTCACCCTTTCCATCCTATCCACCCCCGCTCAAGCCGCAGACCCCGCCACCAGCCTGCTCAAGCTGCACCAGATGCGCCTCGCCGCGCAGAAGAGCCTGGGCGACTTCTATATGTACAACGGCATGGAGGGCGACCAGCGCTACGCGCGAATGATCGACGAGTCCGTCCAGGAAGCGGATGCACGCCTGAAGGAACTTACCGAAATGCCGGGCGACGGCTCCAAGGCCCTGCGCGCGCAACTGGGCGAGCAATGGAAGGATTATTCCGGCGAGCTCACCAACCTGGTCGTCGCGCTCAAGACCAAGGGTTTCACCGACCTGCAACCCATCGCCGACATGACCGCCCGCAACCAGAAGCTGCTGGCCATGGCCAAGGAGCTCTACGGGAAGATCCAGCAGGAAAGCGGCGTCAACGTCCCCCCGCTGACCCAGCAAAGCCGCGAGCAGAGCCTGCTGATGCAGACCATTGCCGTCGACTACGCGTCTCGCAGCGCCTCGGTCGGCGCGTCCTTCTTCGGTGGTGGCGAAGGCAAGCCCATCGACGAACTGGCGCGCGACTTCGCCGGCCAGCTGGCAGCCCTTGAGCAGCAGCCGAAGAACACCCCGCAGATCAAGCAGGCGCTCACCAGCATCGGCACGAAGTGGCGCTACATTGAGAAATCGCTGCAGAACTACAACGAAAACAGCGTGCCGTTCCTGATCAACAAGTATTCCGACAGCATCATCGAGGGGCTCGAAGGCGTTTCAGCCCAGTACGCCGCGACGCAACTCTGAAGGCCCCCACGCCCACCCGGGCCCATTGCGCGGCCCGGGCGACGCCTGCATCAGACCACTGCGCGCAGCACGTCGGCGATGCGCTGCAGGTCCTCGGGCGTGCCCCGCTCCCCCCAGCACAGAGCGATCATCTGCGAATTTGCCTCGATCTTGTAGACATCAGCCGGCAGCCCCGCAAAACGCGCCAGCATCGCCGGGTCCTCCAGCGGTTCGCGCCACTGGTTCTGCCACTGCCCGGGCGCAACCTGCCAGTAGCACCAGGCGCCGGGTGCCCCGCGAGGGCGCGGCCGGTGATATTGAGCACAGGAGGCAGGTGGCTCCACCGGCAACCAATGGGGCCACTCCTGGCGCGACAGCTGCATGGCCAGCCCCATCCGCCTCGCCTGCATGCGCAACTCCATGCGCCCTCGCTGCCCCTTGGAAGGCACCAGCCATACCAGCGGGCTGAGCACGGCAAGCAGGAGAAATACCACCAACCAGAGGGTCATAACGTCATCCCATGATGAAAATCATGCCGCCAGGCACCCATGGCGGCCATACTGAGTCCAAGCGCAAACCTTAAGGAGGAGTCACCCATGCCCTACAAGCACATTCTGGTCGCCGTCGACCTCACCGACGAGTGCCACCCGGTGGTGCGCCGCGCCCAGGCTCTCGCCCTGGCGACCCAGGCCAAGCTGTCGCTGGTGCATATCGTCGAACCCATGGCCATGGCCTTTGGCGGTGACGTCCCCATGGACCTCTCGATGCTCCAGCAGCAGCAGTTCGAACAGGCCCGGGAACGCCTGGATGGCTTCGCCGGCCTCTACCCGGAACTGCTCGCCGAACAGCGCCACCTGGCCTATGGCCAGCCGCGCCAGGAAATCCACCGACTCGCCGAGGAACAGGGCTGTGACCTCATCGTCGTCGGCAGCCACGGCCGCCACGGTCTCGCCCTGTTGCTGGGCTCCACCGCCAATGACGTCCTGCATGGGGCACCCTGCGACGTGATCGCCGTCCGCCTTAAGAAAAACGACTGACCCCATCCGCCGGCGGAGGCCTCAGAAGAAGCCTTCGTCGGCGCTCATGACCAGCGGACGGATCTTCTGCAGCTGGGTTTCCAGCGAGTAGGTCATGCTCGATGCCATCGAGAAGAAGGTCAGGAAGGCCTTCAGGTTCGAATCGCCATCGCACACATCGTGGATGCGCTGCCAGAACGCCTGGTTGACCAGCTGCAATTGCTGGAACAGACGCACCAGCCCCTTCAGCTCCCAGTCCGCGTGCCGTCCTTCGCGTAAATTGAAGTACTGCCGCGCGAGATAGAGCGATACGGCGCGCAGGATGAACTCCTGGTTGCTGGCGAACGGCAGGTGCTGCTGGGCCATCGGCTTGAGGCGGCCCAGCACCGGGCAGGCACTGGTCGCCATGATCACGCCGAGCAACGCCCGCAACCCTTCTTCCAGCCCCACCTGCTTGGTGTACTCCCGCTCCGGGGTGCGCACCAGGAACACCGCCTTCTTGAAGGCCGGCAGCCCGTGGAAGTCCTCGATCACCCGGTGCAGGTCGACCGCCGCCGGGCAATGGCTGAACTTGTCCCTGGAGAGCGGGCAGTTGCTGCACTGCTGGAACTCCAGGCGCGTCCATTTCGGCGCGGCCAGTGCGCGCTCCTGATCGTATTGGCGATCCAGCTCGATGCGATAGCTGAACTCGTGTTCGTCATCCAGGGTGATGCGGTACTCGACAGCCATGGGCTCTCCAGCTCGGTGATTCTTCAGTCGTCCAGTTCGGCCCAGCGCTCCAGCAGGCGATCCAGCTCCTGCTGTTGCCGCTCGAAACGCTCCAGTACGGCGCGGGTCTGCTCCGCAGGCCGCTGGTAGAACGCCGGGTCGGAAATTTCCTGCTGTACCGCCGCCATCTCCGCTTCCAGGGTCTCGATCTGGCCGGGAAGCGCTTCCAGCTCACGCTGCAATTTGTAGCTGAGTTTCTTCTTCGGCGCCTCGCTGGCGGTCGCCACCGGTGCGGGCTCGACGGGGGCCGGCGCGACCGTAGCGGTGGGCTCGGCCTTGCCGGACTTGGTCTCGCCCACGCCCAGCAGGCGCGGCGAACCGCCCTGGCGCAGCCAGTCCTGGTAGCCACCGACGTACTCGCGCACGCGCCCTTCCCCCTCGAACACCAGGGTGCTGGTCACCACGTTGTCGAGGAAGGCCCGGTCGTGGCTGACCATCAGTACGGTGCCCGGGAAGTTCAGCAGCACTTCCTCCAGCAGCTCCAGGGTTTCCACGTCCAGGTCGTTGGTCGGTTCGTCCAGCACCAGCAGGTTGGCCGGCTTGCTGAACAGTTTGGCCAGCAGCAGGCGCGCGCGCTCACCGCCCGACAGCGCCTTGACCGGCGTGCGGGCGCGCTGCGGGCTGAACAGGAAGTCGCCAAGGTAGCTCAGCACATGGCGGTTCTGGCCATCGATGGAAATGAAGTCGCGGCCCTCGGAAATATTGTCGATCACCGTCTTCTCGGGCTCGAGCTGGTGACGCAACTGGTCGAAATAGGCCACCTCCAGCTTGGTGCCGACCTCGATCTTGCCACTGGTCGGTTCCAGGTCGCCCAGCAGCAACTTGAGCAGCGTGGTCTTGCCGGTGCCGTTGGCGCCCAGCAGGCCGATGCGGTCGGAGCGCTGCAGCACCAGGGAGAAATCGCGGATCAGCGGCGCGCCGCCCGGATGGGCGAAGCTCACGCCCTCGGCGACCATCACCTGCTTGCCCGACTTCTCCGCGGACTCCAGCTGGATGGTGGCCTTGCCCTGGCGCTCACGGCGATCGGCACGCTCGGCACGCATGGCCTTCAGCGCGCGCACACGCCCCTCGTTACGGGTACGGCGGGCCTTGAT
Source organism: Pseudomonas sp. 57B-090624 (assembly GCF_003234055.1). Classification (NCBI taxonomy): domain Bacteria; kingdom Pseudomonadati; phylum Pseudomonadota; class Gammaproteobacteria; order Pseudomonadales; family Pseudomonadaceae; genus Pseudomonas; species Pseudomonas sp. 57B-090624. The sequence continues at coordinate 14,952 of NZ_QKRU01000044.1, read as the reverse complement.
GCCCTGGCGGATCCACACCTCCTCCTGGGCCAGGCGCTTGTCGAACAGCGCATTGGCGGTCTCTTCCGCCGCCAGTTGCTGTTCCTTGTGCACCAGGAAACTGGCGTAGTCGCCGTTCCAGTCGATCAGGTGGCCACGGTCCAGTTCGAGGATGCGCGTCGCCAGGTTCTGCAGGAAGGAACGGTCGTGGGTGATGAACAGCACAGCGCCGCCAAAGCCCATCAGCGCCTCTTCCAGCCAGGCGATGGCCCCGATGTCCAGGTGGTTGGTGGGTTCGTCCAGCAGCAGCAGGTCCGGCTCGGAAACCAGCGCCTGGGCCAGCAGCACGCGGCGACGCCAGCCACCGGACAACTCGGCCAGGGTCTTGTCGGCCGGCAGTTGCAGGCGGCTCAGGGTGCTGTCCACCAGTTGCTGCAGGCGCCAGCCATCCTTCGCCTCGAGCTCCTGCTGCACGTGCATCAGCTTGTTCAGGTCTTCGTCGTTATGGATGTTCTGGCTGAGGTGGTGGTACTCGGCCAGCAGCGCGCCGACGCCGGCCAGCCCCTCGGCCACCACGTCGAACACCGTGCGATCGTCGGCACGCGGCAGCTCCTGCGGCAGCTCGCCGATCTTCAGGCCCGGGGCGCGCCAGATCTCGCCGTCATCGCCATGCTGGTCGCCCTTGACCAGGCGCAGCATGCTCGACTTGCCGGTGCCGTTGCGGCCGATGATGCACACCCGCTCGCCACGGGCTATCTGCCATGACACCTTGTCCAGCAGCGGCATGGCGCCGTAGGCAAGGGATACATCGCTGAACTTGAGCAGGGTCATGGGCGCCTCCGAAAACAGGGGGCGCATTCTACCCGGTTTGCGCCCCGGCATATCCGCCATTTTTTCATCATGTTTCCTCCGCCGGATCGGATTTCACCCCGGCCGGGCAACAGGCTAAGCTACGCAGGTCCGGTGGCGGCCAGGCCGTTGCCCCATACGATTTCTCTACCCGGAAGTGTCATGCGCGGTCGTCTGCTCAGCCTGTTCTCCTGCCTGCTTCTCACCACCGTCACCCTCGATGCAGCCCACGCGGTCCCTCTTGCCCAGCAACGTCAGATGTACGACGAGGCCAAGCGTGCCCTCGCCAAGGGCGACAGCGGCCCCTACAAGCGCTATGCCACTGCCCTGGCCGACTACCCGCTGGAGCCTTATCTCGCCTACGACGAGCTGACCGCGCGCCTGAAATGGGCCAGCAACGACGAGATCGAGAAGTTCCTCGCCGAGCATGGCGACCTGCCCCAGGCCAACTGGATGAAGCTGCGCTGGCTGCGCTGGCTGGCCGAACGCGGCGAGTGGAAGACCTTCGTCAACTACTACGACCCGAAGATGAACTTCACCGAACTGGACTGCCTCTATGGCCAGTACCAGATCAAGAGCGGCCTCAAGGCCGAGGGCTACAAGAGCGCCGAGAAGCTCTGGCTGGTGGGCAAGTCCCAGCCGGAAGCCTGCGACGTGCTCTTCGACCTCTGGCGCGCCGAAGGCCAGATGACCGAACAGATGCGCTGGCGCCGCGCCAAGCTCGCCGCCGAGGCGCGCAACTACGGCCTGGCCAGCTTCCTGGTCAAGGGCCTGCCGACCCTGCAGGCGCAGGGCAAGTTGCTGCTGGATGTCGCACAGAACCCGCAGATGCTGAGCCAGACCGCCCGCTTCGCACCGGCCGACAAGGCCATGGCCGATGTGGTCGGCCTGGGCCTGCGCCGCCTGGCCCGCCAGGACCCGGAAAAGGCCATGTCCCTCCTCGATGGCTACGCCGCACGGATGAAATTCTCCAGCAGCGAGAAGGTCGCCATCGCCCGCGAGATCGGGCTGACCCTGGCCAAGAGCTACGACTCGCGCGCCCTCAAGGTCATGACCCAGTACGACCCCAAGCTGCGCGACAACACCGTCAGCGAGTGGCGCGCGCGCCTGCTGCTGCGCCTGGGCCAGTGGGACGACGCCTACAAGCTGACCAAGCAGATGCCCGCCGAGCTGGCCAACACCAACCGCTGGCGCTACTGGCAGGCCCGCAGCCTGCAGCTGGCACAGCCGCAGAGCGCCGAAGCCGCCCGCCTCTACCAGCCCCTGGCCAAGGAGCGCGACTTCTACGGCTTCCTCGCAGCCGACCGCATCCAGGCGCCCTACCAGCTCAACAACAAGCCGCTGGCCCTCGATCCGCGCCTGGTGCAGAAGGTGCGCAACACCGCCGGCATCCGCCGCGCACTGGAATTCCACGATCGCGGCCAGATCGTCGATGGGCGCCGCGAGTGGTACTACGTAAGCCGCCTGTTCAGCCGCGACGAACTGGTCGCCCAGGCCAAGCTCGCCTACGACATGCAGTGGTATTTCCCGGCCATCCGCACCATCAGCCAGGCCCAGTACTGGGACGACCTGGACATCCGCTTCCCCATGGCCCACCGCAGCGCCCTGACCCAGCAGGCCAAGGTGCGCGGGCTGCACTCCAGCTGGGTATTCGCCATCACCCGCCAGGAAAGCGCCTTCATGGCCGATGCGCGCTCGGGCGTCGGCGCCATGGGCCTGATGCAGCTGATGCCCGGCACCGCCAAGGAGACCGCACGCAAGTTCGGCATCCCCCTGGCCTCGCCGCAACAGGCGCTGAATCCGGACGTCAACATCCAGCTCGGTGCCGCCTACCTCAGCCAGGTGCACGGCCAGTTCAACGGCAACCGCGTGCTCGCCTCCGCCGCCTACAACGCCGGCCCCGGTCGCGTGCGCCAGTGGCTCAAGGGAGCCAACCACCTGGCCTTCGACGTCTGGGTGGAAAGCATCCCCTTCGACGAGACCCGCCAGTACGTGCAGAACGTACTGTCCTACTCGGTGATCTACGGCCAGAAGCTCAACGCCCCGCAGCCCCTGGTGGACTGGCACGAGCGTTTCTTCGACGACCAGTGACGCCTTCGCCGGAATGCAAACGGGCGCCCACGTGGCGCCCGTTTCGTTTCCTGGATGAAATCCGCTGCGGGGATTACTCCAGCACTTCGACTTCCATCCCCACTTCCAGCGTGCCGTTGGAACGGTTGATCAGGTTCTGGCCGAAATAGATCTCGCCCTCGCGCTCACGGTAGGTCTTGAGGGTAGTGAGGGGCTCGCGGTCCGGGCTGCGCTCACCGGTGGCAGGGTCGATGGTGGTGAGGATGCAACGGGTGCAGCCCTTGGCCACGCTGAACTCGACGCCACCGATGCGGATGCGCTTCCACTCGTCCTCGGCGAAGGGCGCGCCGCCCTCCACCACCAGGTTGGGACGGAAGCGCAGCATCTCCAGCGGGCGGCCAACGCGGCTGGAAAGATCGTCCAGCGAGGCCTGGCCGATCAGCAGCAGCGGGAAGCCGTCGGCGAAACCGACCTTCTCCTCCGGCAGCAGGCTACCGGGGATATCCCGGGCGCGTTTCTCGGGCACGTGCACCAGGCGAGTGGGCTTGCCGATGAAGGCACTGAGCCAATCGGCGGCCTCATCGCCGGCATCGGGTACCCGCATGGAATCCTTCCAGATGAAGGTCCCGCGCAGGTCGCTGTCGGGATGGGGCAGCTTCACATCGAGCGACGGCCGACCGGCGGTTGCCAGGGTCAGGCCGCCCTCGGCATTCCACAATGCGCTCAGCTGCGACATCTGCGGCAGTGCGCGCTGGGTGAGGAAGCGGCCATTGCTCGCGTCCACCAGCATCCAGCGCCGATCGCCGGCCAGCCCGAGGCCATCGAGCTCGGCACGCTCCAGGCGTTCGCCGATAGCGGATTTCATGGGAAAACGATAGAGAGCGGAGAGACGCAACATGGGGCCGGCATCCTTGGGCGGTCAGCGAAGGCCCCGTTATACGGAATCGCGGGCCGGGGCCTCAACCCCGGCTCGCAAATAAGGTCACTCGTCCTTCTTCAGGCGGTCCGCCACCACGTCCACCAGCTTGTCGGGCTGGAACTTGGAGAGGAAGTTGTCGCAGCCGACCTTCTTCACCATGGCGTCGTTGAAGCTGCCGGAGAGCGAGGTGTGCATCACCACGTAGAGGTCGCGCAGGCGCGGGTCGTTGCGAATCTCGGTGGTCAGGCGGTAGCCGTCCATCTCCGGCATCTCGGCATCGGTGAAGATCATCAGCAGCTTGTCGGTCATCACCTCGCCGGTGTCGGCCCACTTCTTCAGCAGGTTCAGCGCCTTGAGGCCGTCGCTGGCCGAATGAGTGCGGATACCCAGCTGCGACAGGGTCTCGCGCAGCTGGGTCAGGGCGACGTTGGAGTCGTCCACCAGCAGCACTTCGCGGCCACGGGCCTTGTCCAGCAACGGGTTGCTCAGGCGCTCCTCGGACACCCGGGTGCTCATGGGCACGATCTCGGCGAGGACCTTCTCCACATCGATGATCTCGACGATCTGGTCCTCCACCTTGGTGATCGCCGTCAGGTAGTGCTGGCGACCAGCGCCACCAGGCGGCGGCTGGATGGACTCCCAGTTGAGGTTGAGGATGCGGTCCACGCCCCCCACCAGGAAGGCCTGCACCGAGCGGTTGTACTCGGTGACGATGATGGTGCTGCGCTCATCCGGCACCAGCGCGCGCATGCCGATGGCGCGGGACAGGTCGATCACCGGAAGGGTCTGGCCGCGCAGGTTGACCACACCGCAGACGAAGGGGTGGCGCTGGGGGATCAGGGTCAGCTTCGGCAACTGCAGGACTTCCTGCACCTTGAACACGTTGATGGCGAACAGCTGGCGGCCGGCCAGGCGGAACATGAGGATTTCCAGGCGGTTCTCGCCAACCAGCTGGGTGCGTTGATCGACTGTGTCGAGGATACCGGCCATTGCGTGCTCCTGTTGAATGTTCGAGCCAGACTGCGGCTGCACCTGCGTTATCGGCAAAGGGCCGTATAACTGTAGCGATCATGGCCTGGCGCCATCATGCACCAGGCGGGTCGACGGCACCAGAAGCCGCTTACTGCCGTCCGTCCTGCAACAACGGAGAACCGTCCGGCAGATGTAAGCGTAGTGCGTCGCGGCGCGCATTGAAGCGAACCTGCCTGCATTCCATGGGTTCTCCGTCGAGATTCATGTCCAGCCCCTCAGGCGCCTCCACCTCGACCCAGGGCAGGCGCGCGCTAACCGACACCGCGTCCACCCCGCCGATGCCGCCTGAAAGCAGGGTGCCGAGCGTGCCCACCACGTCCTGCGGGGCCGGCACGATGCACAACTCCAGCAGCCCGTCGTCCACCCGCGCATTGGGGCACAGCACGTGGCCACCGCCGGCCTGGCAGCCATTGCCGATGCCCACGGCGAGGAATTCACCCTCCCATTCGAAGTCAGGCCCCTTGAAGCGCCCAAAGGCCGAGTGCACTTCGGAAAAGCGCGTCAGCCCGGTGAGAAAGTAGGCCGCGCCGCCCAACACCTTCTTCAGGTCCTCGGAAGTGTTGGCCGTGATCTTCGACCCGAAGCCGCCGGTGGCCATGTTGAGGAACAGCCGCCCATCCGCCTCGCCCAGGTCGATCGACCGGGGTGCCACGTCCAGCAGCGCCAGCGCCTCGCCAGGCAGCAACGGCACGCCGGCCGCACGGGCGAAGTCGTTGGCGGTGCCCAGGGGCAGCAACGCCAGGCTCGCGTCCTCCCCGGAAAGCGCCATGGCCTCGGCGACATCGCGCAAGGTGCCGTCGCCGCCGCCGGCGATCAGGGTGCGGTAGCCGGCATCCAGCGCCTCCCCGACGATGCGCCGGGCGTCACCGCCTTCCCAGGTGACGCGCACCGCCAGTTCCCATCCCGCATCGCGACGCGCCTGCACGGCTGCGCGCACCTCCTCGTTCAGTGCCTGTTTTCCATGCAGGATCAGCAACGCCTTGCGCTCGCTCATGAACCACTCCATTCACCGGGGAATCGGTCGAGTATATGCCTCGTACCGTAGGAACAACTTCAGACAAGCATCAGAGACGGATTACACAAATATCTAATATGTCGATCTGTTTGTTGAAGTATTTACGCTTTTTGTCGATACGAACTTGATGAAAAATGGCCTCCAACACGCCGCAGAGCCCAACCCCCTGCGAGCCACGAGGAGATTCCCATGATCGAAGTACGCCCCTTCAACCAGCTCGGCGGTGCCCATCACGGCTGGCTCAATGCCCGTCACCACTTCTCCTTCGCCGAGTACCACGATCCGGCGCGGATGAACTGGGGCCAGTTGCGCGTCTGGAACGATGACGAGATCGCCGCCAACAGTGGCTTCCCGCCGCACCCGCACCGGGACATGGAAATCATCACCTATGTCCGTGAAGGCGCGATCACCCACCAGGACAACCTCGGCAACAAGGGCCGCACCGAGGCCGGCGACGTGCAGGTGATGAGCGCGGGCACCGGCATCGCCCACAGCGAGTACAACCTGGAAGGCGAGACGACCAAGATCTTCCAGATCTGGATCATGCCCACCGAGTTCGGCGCCGCGCCGTCCTGGGGTGCCAAGCCCTTCCCGAAAGGCGAGCGTGCCGGCAGCTTCGTAACCCTGGCCAGCGGTATCGACGAGGGCAGCGACGCCCTGCCCATCCGCGCCAATGCCCGCTTGGTAGCCGCCACCCTGAAGGCCGGCCAGCAGGCGGAATACCGCCTGGAGAACGGCCGCAAGGCCTACCTGGTGGCGGCCCAGGGCCGTTATGAAGTCAACGGAGTGGCCGCCGAGGCGCGCGATGGCGTGGCGATACGCGATGTCGAGGTTCTGAGCTTCACCGCCAGCGAAGACACCGAGATCGTGCTGGTCGACGTCGCCTGATTCAGGCCCGCAACGAAAACGCCCCCGGGGTTCCGCTCCGGGGGCGTTTTTCATTTGAACCTGGGAAACCACGTCCTTAGGGCGCGGCCATGAGTCATCGGCTCTGCCTGTGACGATTTGAATTGATACCCCTGAGGATGGACTCGTGCCGTAGGGTGTGCCGTGCGCACCGCCGCACGGTGCCTCCGGCAAGTCCAAGGTGCGCGCAGCACACCCTACGCCCGAAGTGAGCGGCGGCTGCATGTTCCGAAGTCTGATTGCGCCCCCTTCTAGAGGGCCAAAAGCAAAGCCATGTTCTATGAACATGGATTTTTACTCGCGATCAACCCATCACCGCGACGCCGGGTCGAACCCGACCCAGGGCGTCAACCGCATCAGGCCGGATACCCGGTGATCTCGCGGATCTTCTGGTACAGCGGCTTCAACTGCCGGTACATGCGCTGGTAAACGCCCTGGTAGAGCCGCTCGTAGGTGCGCTGCGCCTGCGGGTCCGGGTGGAACACCTGGCCGACACGGGTCATGGCGCGGATCGCCGTAGGGAAGTCCGGGTGCAGCCCCAACCCCACCGCGCAATCGATGGCCGCCCCCAGCCCCGAGGTTTCGTAGACATGCGGACGCTCCGCCGGCAGGCCGAAGATATCGGCCGTCAGCTGCATGGCCGCATCGCTTTGCGAGCCACCACCGGAGACGCGCAGGCGCTTGATCGGCTTGCCCGAGCGCTTCTCGATGCGCTCCTTGCCCTGGCGCAGCGCATAGGCCAGGCCCTCGAGGATGGCGCGGTAGATGTGCGCGCGGGTGTGCACGTCACCGAAGCCGATGATCGAGCCCTTGGCCTCCAGCCCCGGTTCGCGGATGCCCGGCGTCCAGTAGGGCTGCAGCATCAGGCCCATGGAGCCCGGCGGCACGCTGTCGACCAGTTCGTCGAACAGCGCCTCGGGCTCGACGCCCAGCTCCTTGGCCCGCTGCATCTCGCGCAGGCCGAACTCCTGCTTGAACCAGCTGACCATCCAGAAACCGCGGTAGATCATCACCTCGGTGTTGAAGTGATCGGGGATCGCCGCCGGGTAGGGCGGGATCAGCGGAATCGTCTCCAGGTAGCTGCGCCGGGTGGTATTGATGGTCGCCGTGGTGCCGTAGGACAGGCAGGCCGTATCCGGCTCCACCCCGCCCGAGCCCATCACTTCGCAGGCCTTGTCGGCGCCAGCGGCGATCAGCGGCAGCCCCTCGGGAATGCCGGTCAGGCGGCTGGCCTCGGCGCTGATGCTGCCCAGGCGCTCGCCGGGCTTGAACAGGTCCGGCAGTTGCTCCCGGCGCACCGGCATCGCCTGCCACTTCCAGTCCTTGGGCGAGGCCCAGTCCAGGCGCTTGTAGTCGAACGGCAGGTAGGCCACCTGGCAGGCCACCGAGTCGACGTAGCGGCCGCACAGGCGATGGGTGAGGAAGCCCGACAGCAGCAGCACCTTGTGGGTCCGCTGCCAGATGTCCGGCTGGTGCTGCGACACCCAGTTCACCTCGGCCTGGGCGCGGAAATAGTCCACCGTGCCTTCGATGCGCAGCAGGCGGAACAGCCAGCCCCAGGGCCCCCTGATGCGCCCTTCGACCTCGGCGCGGCGCTGGTCCAGCCAGATGATCGCCGGGCGCAGTGGCTGGCCCTGCTCGTCGACGTTGATCACCGTGCCGCGCTGGGTGGTGACCGAGACGCCACGGATCAGGCTGCGGTCGATGTCCACGGACGCCCACAGCAGGTGGCAGGCTTCGGCAAGGCTCGACCAGTAGTACTCCGCATCCTGCTCGGCCCAGCCGGGCTGCCTGGAGTAATAGGCCTCCAGCGGCACCTTGCCCTTGCCCACCAGGTTGCCGTCCAGGTCGAACAGCAGCGCGCGCACGCTCTGGGTGCCATTGTCTATCGCCAGCAGGTAGCTCTTCTCGCTCACGGTGGATTCCTTGTTCTTATTCTGCGGGCAGGCTGTAGCTGCGCTGCCAGAGCGCAGCATAGGCCCGTTCCTCGTCTTCCCAGCGCCCATCGCTCCAGCCCAGGCGGGCCTGGCACAACGCACGGATGCGCGGCATCAGCGCCGCGCCGCCGCCAGGCAGCAGCAGGCCCAGGCGGGTGCGACGCAGCAGCAGGTCGTCCAGGTGCAGCACCATTTCGCCCTCGGCCGCCCAGGCGAGTTCCGCCCAGAGCGTATCGGTGGCGCCGACGCGATCGCTGCCCAGCTCCTCGACCAACCGCGCGATGATGGCTAGCTCGGGGCCGTGCCGTCCCGCCAGGCGCCGATGCGCCAGGGGCCCCAGGCCTGCCAGGTCCGCTCCCGGCGCCGGGGTGAACACCGTCGCGCCGAGATCGTCCACCGCGCGGCCGGTGAAGGCCGCACAGGCACGCAGCACCTCCAGCGCCAGCAGGCGGAAGGTCGTCAGCTTGCCGCCGGCCAGGGTCACGCAGCCGGGTTCGACCCACAGCGCGTGTTCACGCTTCTCGTCGGAAGGCTTCAGCGAGCCTTCGCCATCGCTCACCACCGGACGCACGCCGGCCCAGGTGGAGAGCACGTCCGCGCGCCCGATGGCGGCGGCCGGGAACTGCGCGCGGCAGGCGGCCAGCAGGTAGTCGACTTCCCCGGTGCTGATGCGCGCGTCCAGGTCCAGCTCTTCGCGGTGGTCCAGATCGGTGGTGCCGAGCACGGTCGCGCCTTCCCAGGGGAAGACGAACACCGGCCGGCCATCGTCCGGGTGCATGAAGCTGATGGCGTGGGCCAGCGGCAGGCGCCAGCCGGGCAGCAGCAGGTGGCTGCCCCGCAACGGGCGGATGTGCTCGCTGCCCTCGCGACGGCGCAGGCGATCCGCCCAGGCGCCGGTGGCCTGGGCCACGGCACGGGTCCGCAGGGCGTAGCGCTGGCCGCTCTCGATGTCTTCCGCCACCAGGCCGGTGACCTGGCCTTGCTCGCGGGTCAGCTCCACCACACGCATACCGTTGAGCGCCTCGCCGCCGTCGCGGCGGGCCTCGGCCAGCACGCGCATCACCAGGCGCGCGTCGTCGGTGACCGCGTCGAAGAACTGCGTGCCACCCTGCAGCTTCGCCTCGTCCAGCCCGGGAGTGAGGAAGCGCAGTTGCTGCAGCGAGTGATAGAGGTGGTTGCGCTTGCCGGCCAGGGCGTCATAGACCGCCAGCAGGCTGCCGAACACGCGCGGGCCGGGAAAGCCGCCGCGATGGGGCATGACGAAGCTCAGCGGATCCACCAGCCCCGGCGCCTCGGCCAGCAGGCGCTGGCGCTCGCGCACCGAGTCACGGGTCAGGCCGAACTGGCCCTTGGCGATGTAGCGCAGGCCGCCATGGACCATCTTCGATGAGCGACTGGAGGTGCCCCAGGCGAAGTCGCGCTGTTCCAGCAGCAGGCACTTCCAGCCCCGCCTGGCCGCCTCGCGGAGGATGCCGGCGCCGGTGATGCCGCCGCCGACGACGATCAGGTCCCAGTCCCGCGCCACCAGCTCCGGCAGTGCGCGCTCACGCCAGGCCGCGTTCCAGGGCTGCATGGTCAATCCTGGATCAGCACGCCGGGGGCCAGGCGGCCCTCGGGGTCGAAATGCCCGGCCAGCGCCTTGAGCACCGCCATGCCGCGCTCGCCCTTCTCCACCGGCAGCCAGGGCGCGTGGTCACGACCCACGCCGTGCTGGTGGCTGATGGTGCCGCGGTTGTGCGCGATCACCTCGCTGGCCGCGCGCTTGAGCCGGCTCCAGCGCTGCAGCGCCTGCTCGTAGCTGGCGCCGGGGCGGAACACATAGGTGGTGTAGATGCTGGAGCCCTCGCCATAGACGTGGGACAGGTGGGTGAACACGTGGACGCGCTCGCCCTCCTCCGCCAGCCCCTCGCGCAGGCTGGCCTCCACCTTGTTCAGCAGGGTGTCGACGTTGATCCAGTCGGTGGCGGTCTCCAGGGTGTCGACCACGTAGCCGGCATCCCACAGGCCATGGCGCAGGTAGGGGAAGCGGAAGCGGTTCTCCGCCCACTTCTTGCCCAGCAGGGTGCCGGTGAACACCCCGCCGAAGCCCTTGAGCAGCTTCTTCGCCTGGCGCAGCGACACGGCGTTCTGCCGGCGGTTGCCGGTGACGCCGAAGGTGAGCATGCACTTGCCGGTGCGCGCACCGCGCAAGGCCAGGTACTTCTCCAGCAGGGCGATCTGCTCGGGGTGGCCGGCCAGGGCCAGCTGGGTCTCGGTCTCGATGGCATTGGACAGGCGCAGCATCGACAACGGCACGCGGGCCTGGGCCAGCGCGCGGATACCTGCCAGGGCCTGCTCCCAGCTCGGCAGGAACACGGCGTAGAAATTTTCCTGGTCGGCCAGGCGGGTGACCCGCACGCGCACCTCGGAGATCACCCCGAAGCGGCCTTCGGAGCCCAGCACCACCTCGCGCAGGTCCGGCCCCGCAGCCGAGGCCGGGAAGGTCGGCAGCTCCAGCGGGCCGTCGAAGGTTTCCAGGGTGCCGCCGGCGAACAGCTGCTCGATGCGCCCGTAGCGCAGGGACTGCTGCCCGCTGGAGCGGCTGGCGACCCAGCCGCCGATGGTCGAAAGCTCCCAGGACTGCGGGAAGTGGCCGAGGGTGTAGCCCCTGGCACGCAGCTGGCTTTCCACCTGCGGGCCGTTGGCACCAGGGCCGAAGGTGGCGATCAGGCTTTGCTCGTCCAGGTCCAGCAGGCGGCTCATGCGCTCCAGGGAAAGCGTCAGCACCGGGCGTTCGCCGGCCTGCGGGTTGATGTGGCCGGCCACCGAGGTGCCGCCACCGTAGGGGATGAGCACCACATCGTGCTTCTTCGCCCAGGCCATCAGCTGGCGGATGTCCTCGGCGGTTTCCGGGTAGGCGACGCCGTCGGGGAACACCTCGAAGCGGCCTTCGCGCATCGCCAGCCAGTCCGGCAGGCTCTGGCCACGGGCATGACGCACGCGCTCCTCGGCATCCTGGCTGACCAGCACGTGGGGTGGCAGTCGCGAGGGCGGCACCTGGGCCAGCACCTGCGCGAGGGTGGCATCGTCCAGGCGCTGGCCGGCGCCGACGCGCTGAGCGAGAAAATCCGTGCCATTGGCCGGCAGTTCCACCACGGTCGACTCGTCGCCCCAGCCGTTCCAGCGTCGCATGCCCATCTCCTTGTTCGAGTTGTTTCGGAGGTTTTCAATGGGTGCCTATACTAGCCAGCCGCGCAAGGGCGTCACTGTCGGATCGGGACAGTGGCTATCGCCAATCAAGACATTTCAGAACAAGAAGAAACCATGGATTCCCTCGGCTACACATCCGTCCCCGCCCTGCTCAAGTACCTGCGCCATGCCGAGCACCTCGGCCTGGACGTGGCCGCTGCGCTCGACGCCGCCGGCATCCGCGCCGAGGAGCTGGCCGACAACGGCAAGCGCATGCCCAGCGAGGCCCACGAGCGCCTGCTGGAGCACCTGATGGCGGTCTCCGGCGACCCGCTGTTCGGCCTGCATTCCGCGCGCTTCGTGCAGCCGGGCTCGTGGAGCGTGCTCGGCTACATCACCATGAACTGCGCCACCCTGGGCGAGGCGATGAGCCGCATCGTCCCCTACGAGAAACTGGTGGGCGACATGGGCACCAGCCGCATCGAGGCTGCAGGCGACCACATCCGTCTGATCTGGAACTGCCGCCACGAAGCCCCGGAGATCCGCCGCCACATGGTGGAGAACGTGCTCGCCTCCTGGCTGCTCTACGCCCGCTGGATCGCCGACATGGAGCGCTCGCCCCGCGAGGTCTGGTTCGAGCACGCCCAGCCCGCCGGCACCCGCCTGGAGGATTACGAGGCGGTCTTCGGCTGCCCGGTCCGCTTCGGCCAGCCCTGCAACGCCCTGCTGGTGCCGCTGGAATACCTCGGCGTGCCCCTGCGCCAGGCCGACGCCAACCTGCTGCGCACCCTGGAGGAGCACGCCCTGGCACTGATGGCCGGGCTGGACCAGGACGAGCCGCTGCCGCAACGGGTGAAGAACGCCCTGCGCCTGCTGCTCAAGGACGGCCTGCCACGCAAGGAGCGGGTCGCGGAGAAATTCCACATGACGGTGCGCACCCTGCAGCGCCACCTGCAGCAGGCCGGCACCAGCTACCAGCAGATCCTCGACGAGCTGCGCCAGGAACTGGCCGAGCACTACCTGCTGCGCAGCGACCTGGCCATCCAGGACATCGCCAGCTACCTCGGCTTCACCGAGTCACGCTCCTTCCACCGCAGCTTCAAGACCTGGACCGGCCAGACGCCCGGTGAATACCGCGAGGCCAAGCGGCAGGGGTGATCAGGCGGCACCGTGGCCTTGCGGCATGTCGGGCGGATGAAACCTGCGAGGGCGCTTTCGGGTTGCACCCGAGCTACGGCCCAATGCCTGGCGAGACCCCGTTCACAGCAGGTCAGGCGTGCAGTTCGCTCAGCGGAATGAAGCGCAGGCTGTCGCCTTCGGCGAGGGTGGTGCCTTCGAGCACCTCCACCAGGCCTTCGGCCCAGGCGGCGCTGCGCAATACGCCGGAGCTCTGGTTGCGGTAGATCACCGCGCGGCCGTTTTCGAGACGGGCGCGCAGGTATTCGCGGCGGTTGCCCGGCTTGCTCCAGGTGAAGCCGGCCGGTACCGGGAAGCCCAGGGGCGCGACCTTGTCCACGCCGAGGCGGCGCAGCAGGTAGGGCCGGGTCAAGAGGCCGAAGGTCACCAGGGTGGACGCCGGGTTGCCCGGCAGGCCGATCACCGGCACCCCCTGGAAATGGCCGAAGGTCAGCGGCTTGCCCGGCTTGATCGCCAGTTTCCACAGTGCCAGCTCGCCCGCCTCACGCAGGGCCACGCCGAGGAAATCCGCCTCGCCGACGGAGACGCCACCGGTGGAGAGGATCAGGTCGACACCGGTCAGTTCGCCCAGGGCCTGGCGGGTCAGTTCCAGGTCGTCGGCGAGGATGCCGCCATCGACCACATCGCAGCCCAGGCGACGCAGCCAGGCGATCAGCAGGGTGCGGTTGCTGTTGTAGATCTGCCCCGGGCCGAGCGGCTGGCCCGGCGCCACCAGTTCATCACCGGTGGAGAGCACCGCCACGCGGGGCCGCCTGCGCACCTGCAGGCGCGCAACGCCCAGGGTGGCGGCCAGGCCCATCTCGATGGGACCCATCAGGGTGCCGGCGTCCAGCACGGTTTCGCCGGTGCGGGTCTCCTGGCCCTTGGGGCGTACGTTCTGCCCCGCCTTGAGGGCTTCGAGGAAGCGCACGCGGCCATCGTCGAGCACCTCGGCGTTCTCCTGCATCTCCACCGTGTCGGCACCTTCGGGCAACGGCGCGCCGGTGAAGATGCGCGCACAGGTACCCGGTTGCAGCGGGCCGGGGGCACTGCCCGCCTGGATGCGCTGGCTGACCACCAGCGCCTCGCCGTTCCAGTCGGCCAGGCGCAGCGCGTAGCCATCCATCGCGCTGTTGTCCCACGGCGGCAGGTCGAGCCCTGCCACCAAGGGCTCGGCCAGCACGCGCCCATCGGCATCGGCCAGGGCGACTTCCTCCTGCTCGCGGATCGTGGCCTCCCCGGCGAGCTTCAGCAGCCGCGCCTGGGCCTCCTCCACCGGCATCAGGCCGGGGTGGTCGCAGCCACTCATCCGCGGCTCTCGCAGGCGTCGGCGCGGGTCAGGTGCGGCACGAAGTTGCAGGGGCGGTGACGGTTGTCCAGCTGCTCGGCGAGGATGCCGTCCCAGGCGGTGCGGCAGGCGTTGGTCGACCCCGGGATGCTGCACACCAGGGTGCGGTTGGCGAGGCCGGCCAGGGCGCGGGACTGCATGGTGGAGGTGCCGATGTCGGCTACCGAGATCTGCCGGAAGTACTCGCCGAAGCCATCCACCTGCTTGTCCAGCAGGCAGGCGATGGCCTCGGGGGTGCTGTCGCGACCGGTGAAACCGGTGCCGCCGGTGATCAGTACCACCTGGACTTGATCCTCGGCGATCCAGGTCGCCACCTGGGCGCGGATCTTGTACAGGTCGTCCTTGAGCAGCACACGGGCGGCGAGGCGATGGCCGGCGGCGGTGAGGCGGTCGACGAAGAGCTGGCCGGAGGTGTCGGTCTCCAGGCTGCGGGTGTCGCTGACGGTGAGGACGGCGATATCGAGCGGCACGAACACCGCCTCGGCCTTGTGGTTCATGGCAGGCTTCCAGTTGTAGGACAGAATGCCCAGTGTTATATCACAGCGCCGCCCCA
>NZ_QKRU01000043.1:0-65099 GCF_003234055.1 Pseudomonas sp. 57B-090624 | reverse complement strand
GTGTCTACGATGTGATTTTCATCCATAAGACAATCCGCCAGTTCGACCTGAGAGAGAAGAAGTAACGACCAGCAACCCGTTACCCATGTCCCCCGACAAGCGTTACCCATGTATCCCGGCTAAACACCGTGCGCACCGCCGCACGGTGCTTCTGGCGAGATCCAGGTGCGCGCAGCACACCCTACGGACGAAACACGGGATGCTGCACGGCGTTCGCTCCCTTGAGGGGGCAGAGGCCACTCAGCCGGTAGCCCGGGCTTCAGCCCGGGAACGCCTCCGCGCCAACTCCCGGGCTACGGTGCAGAGCTGGCCTCGTGCCGTAGGGTGTGCCGTGCGCACCGCCGCTCGGTGCTTCCGGTGAGGCCCAGGTGCGCGCAGCACACCCTACGGGCGAAACGCCGGATGGCTGCATGGCTTTCTCTCCCTTGAGAGGGCAGAAGCAACACGCACGACTCAGCCGTCGAGAAAGCGCTGCGCCAGGTCCAGTTGCGAATTGGCCAGCTGGTGCAGCTCCTGGCCGATCTGGCTGTTGCGCTGGGCCTGGCCGGCGCTGCATTCGGCCAGCTCGGCGATCTGCGCGATCTGCCGGTTGACCTCCTCGGCGACCTGCCCCTGTTGCTCGATGGCGGCGGCCATCTGCAGGCTCATGCCGCTGATCTGCCCGACTTCCCCGCAGATGCGTTGCAGCGCCTGGCGCACCTGCTCCACGTCCTGCCCGGATTGCTGCGCCGCCAGCTCGCCGCGCCGCGCGGTGGCCAGGGCCTCGGCGCTGCCGTCGCGCAGGCGCTGGATGGATTGCTGGATCTGCCCGGTGGAGTCGCGGGTGCGCGAGGCGAGGGTGCGCACTTCGTCGGCGACCACGGCGAAGCCGCGTCCGGATTCCCCGGCCCGCGCCGCCTCGATCGCCGCATTCAGCGCCAGCAGGTTGGTCTGCTCGGCGATGCTCTGGATCACCGTGGCGATGCCGCTGATGGATTCGATGGATTCCGCCAGCCGGCCCACGGCGAGGTCGATGTCCGCCACCGACTCGCGCATGCCCTGCATCGAGGCCTGGCTCTGCTCGGCCAGGCGCTCGCCGTCGTGGGCCAGCTGGTCGACCTGGGTGGTGGCCTGGGCGGCTTCCTGCAGGTTGCGCGACAGCGCCTGGATGGTCGCGCTCATCTCGTGGATGGCCGCTGCCGACTGCTCGGCCTCCTGCAGCTGGCGGTCGAGCTGCGCGGCGCCGCTGGCCACCAGTTGCGCGGACTCCTCGCTGCGGGCGCGGAGGATCTCGCCGTTGATGCTGATCCGCGCCATCACCGTGCGCATGCGCAGCTTCTGGCTGTTGAGCGCCATCTCGAACAGGCCGCTGCCTCCCGATGCACTGCGGTAGATCGGCGCCAGCAGCGTGTCGCTGTACACCTGGGCGTGGCCGCCGAGGGCGCGCTGCAGGTCGCGGCGCTGGGTCGCCCGCCGTTGCCAGGCGGCGCCGATCAGCAGCGCCAGGGCCAGGCCGCCCAGTGCCGGTGCGACATGCCCGCCGAGGGTGGCGCCCCCCAGGAGCAGGGCCAGTGCCAGGCCCAGGCCCTGGCCGGCCAGCCATTGGTGCACGCGGCCGGCCAGCGGCAGCGGGGCGCGGCCCTGGCGCAGGCGCGCGTACAGAGCCTCGGCGCGGCGGCTCTGGGCGGCGTCGATGGGGTGGTAGACGGTGCCCAGGGCCACCAGCTCGCCGCCATCGAACAGCGGCACCACGTAGAGCTGGCTCCAGAAGCTCGCACCGTCCCGGGTGCGGCCCATGAGCGGGCCGCTCCAGGGGGTGCCGGCGCGCAGCGTCCGCCACATGCGCTCGATCACCCGCGCCGGCATCTGCGGGTGGTTGATCAGTTCGAAGCCCTGGTTCAGCAGCTCGTCGCGGCGGTAGCCGCAAAGCGCCAGGTAGGCGTCGTTGCAGGCCAGCAGGCGGCCGTCGGGGGCGAGCCGCGAGATGGGGGGCTCGACGAAGGCGGGCAGGGTGGCGAGGGAGGCGCCCATGCTCACCAGCCCGCGCCGCGTTCGGCCTGCATCTTGCGCACCATGGCGTCGAAGAACTTCACCGCGAAGCCGCTCTCGCGGATCAGCATGGCGGTGAGGTCGGCGCACTTCTGGCTGATGGCTTCCGGCAGCGGGTTGTCCTCGCCGCCGAGGGCGCCGGCGGCGCACTGGATCTCCGCCGCGCGCTGCACCGTCCAGAGCAGGAAGAAGGCCTTGGCGATGCTGCTTTCACCCACTGCGATGCCGTGGTTGCGCAGCACCAGGATGTGCTTGTCGCCGAGGCTGTCGATCATCCGCACCTTCTCGTCATCGAACAGGGTGATGCCCTCGAAGGTGTGGTAGCCGATGCGCCCGTACAGCTGCGCGCCGTAGAAGTCGTGGTGGCCGAAGCCGGCCTTCTTCTGCACCACGGCGGAGATGGGCGTGGTGTGGGTGTGGATCAGGCAGTGGATGTCGTCGCGGGCCCCGTGCACGGCGCTGTGCAGGGCGAAGCCGGCGGGGTTGGCGTCGTAGTGCGAGTCCTCCAGCTTGTGGCCGTCGAGGTCGACCTTGAGCAGGTTGGCCGGGGTCACCTCGCGGTAGTTGAGGCCGAAGGGGTTGACCAGGTAGTGGTGCGCCGGCCCCGGCAGGCGTGCGGAGATGTGGTTGAAGATGGTCTCGGTCCAGCCGAAGAAATCCACCAGGTGGTAGCAGTGGGCGAGCTGCACGCGCAGGGCCCATTCCTCGTCGCTGCAGTGCTGGGGCTGGGTGATGGCGATGGCGTTCATGGAAGGCTCCTTGTTCAGTGGCTGGCGCTGCGGAAGCGCGCCAGGGCGATGAGGTGGCGGGTGATGGGCATGGGCAGGTCGAGCAGCTCGGCCAGTTCCAGCACGGCGTCGCCGATGGCGGCCAGCTCCAGCGGCCGGCCCTTGTCATGGTCCTGCAGCATCGAGGTGCGTACGGCGCCCATGCCGGCGCCGAGTTCGAGGAAGGTCTGCGGGTCGATGTCCACCCGCGCGCCGTGGCCGGCGGCCACCAGCAGCGCCTCGTGCAGGGTGGCGCGGGCCAGCTCGCGCAGGCCGGGCTGGCCGTAGAGCTGCTCCAGGGTGGCGCCGCTGACCACCGACAGGGGGTTGGAGGTGAGGTTGGCGATGATCTTGGTCCACAGCGGGTCGCGGATGCGCTCGCTGGCGCGGGCCTCGATGCCGGCGTCGGCGATCACCGCGCGCAGGCGTTCCAGCCGGGGCGTCAGGCGGTTGTCCGGCTCGCCGACGATCATCAGGTGCGGGTTGCTCGACTCGGCCACGCCGGGCGCCGGGCACTGTGCGGTGATGAACACCACGCAGCCGATCAGCCGCGCCGGATCGAGGGCCGCCAGCAGTGCGCCGTCCGGGTCCACCGCCGCGACAGGGCGCCCGGCGAAGCGCCCGTCGAGCCCGTGGAAGTACCACCAGGGCACGCCGTTGACCACCGGCACCACGGTCGTCTCGTCATCCAGCAACGGCGCGATCCGTGGCAGCAGCGTGGCAAGGGCCGGGGCCTTGGTGCAGAGGAACACCAGGTCCTGGGGGCCCAGTTCGGCGGCATGGTCACTGGCCTCGACGCGCGCCTGATGCGTGCCGTCGAGGTCGTGCAGGCGGATGCCGTCGCGGCGGATGGCGTCCAGGGTCTCGCCTCGGGCGAGCACGCTGACCCGCTGGCCGCTGGCGGCGAAACGGGCGGCGAGGGTGCAGCCGATGGCACCGGCACCGGCGATGCAGATACGCAGGGGAGGTTGCTTCATGGGGTCGCTCCATCGAGTGGCCCGCCCGGGATCGCCGGGCGGGCACGGGTCAACCGGCAAGCATGTCCTGATGCTTGCTGGCGAGGCCGAGGTAGGCCTCGATCACGCGCGGGTCGTCGGCCAGCTGGGCGGCGGGGCCCTGCATGGCGATGCGCCCGGTTTCCAGTACGTAGGCATAGTCGGCCACGCGCAATGCCGCACGCGCGTTCTGCTCCACCAGCAGGATCGAGACCCCCTGCTGGCGCAGCGCGGTGATGATGCGGAAGATCTCGCGGGTGATCAGCGGCGCCAGGCCCAGGCTGGGTTCGTCGAGCATCAGCAGCTTGGGCTTGGCCATCAGCGCGCGGCCCACGGCGAGCATCTGCCGCTCGCCGCCGGAGAGGGTGGCGGCCAGCTGGTCGCGACGCTCCCACAGCCGTGGGAACAGCTCGTAGACCTCGGCCAGGGTGGCGGCGTGGTTGCGATCGCCCCGGCGGTGACGCTGGAAGGCGCCGAGCAGCAGGTTGTCGGCCACGCTCATGCTGGTGAACAGCTCGCGCTTCTCCGGCACCAGGCCGAGGCCGCGGGAGACCAGCACTTCCACCTCCGGTACCGCTTCCAGGCTGCCGTCGAACTCGACCCGGCCACGGGAGCCGAGCACGCCCATGATGGCCGAGAGCAGGGTGGTCTTGCCGGCGCCGTTGGGGCCGATGACGGTGACGATCTGCCCCTGGCCGACCCGCAGGCTGGCGTTGGACAGGGCTTCCACCTTGCCGTAGGCGACGCACAGGTCGCTGACCTCCAGCACGGCGTCGGCCACCTGGTTTTCCAAGGGCTTGCGGGGTTCGATCTGCATGTTCATCACTCTGCGCCTCCGAGATAGGCTTCCAGCACGGCGGGGTTCTTCTGCACTTCGTCGGGGAGGCCCTGGGCGATGCGCTGGCCGAATTCCATCACCACCACGCGGTCCACCAGGCCCATGACGAAGTCCATGTCGTGCTCCACCAGGAGGATGGCCATGCCTTCGCTGCGCAGGCGGCTGAGGAGGATGCCGAGGGCCTCCTTCTCCTTGTGGCGCAGTCCGGCGGCGGGCTCGTCGAGCAGCAGCAGGCAAGGGTCGGCGCACAGGGCGCGGGCGATCTCGAGGATGCGCTGCTGGCCGAGGGCGAGGCTGCCGGCCTCCTCGTGCAGGTAGTCGCCCAGGCCGACGCGCTCCAGCTGGCGGCGTGCTTCGGCCAGCAGGTCGGCCTCCTCGGCGCGATCCAGGCGCAGGGCCGAGGCCAGCACGCCCTTGCCGCCACGCAGGTGGGCGCCGATGGCGACGTTCTCCAGCACGCTCATGCCCGGCAGCAGCTTCACGTGCTGGAAGGTGCGGCTCATGCCCATGCCGGCCACGCGGCGCGAGGCCAGGCCATTGATGCGCCTGCCCATGAACAGCACGTCGCCGCTGCTGGGGGTGTCGACGCCGGAGAGCTGGTTGAACAGGGTGCTCTTGCCGGCGCCGTTGGGGCCGATCAGGGCGAGGATCTCGCCGGCGCGCACCTCCAGGCTCATGTCGTTGTTGGCCACCAGGCCGCCGAAGCGCCGGGTGACATGGCGCGCTTCGAGGATCACCTCGCCGTGGGCCGGGCGTTCCCGCTGCGGCAGCGCGCGAGCCGGGGCCTCGGCCGCCGGCAGGCGCTGGCGGGTGCGCAGGCGGGCTGGCACCAGGCGCACCAGCAGCGGCCACAGGCCACCCGGCGCGCGCTGCATCAGCAGCACGATGAGCAGGCCGAAGACGATGGTCTCGTAGTTGCCGGTGCTGCCCAGCAGGTGCGGCAGCAGGTCCTGCAGCCACTGCTTGAGCAGGGTGAGGATGCCGCTGCCGAGCAGCGCGCCCCAGACGCTGCCAACGCCGCCGATCAGCGCCATGAACAGGTAGTCGATGCCCATGTTGAGGCCGAAGGGCGTGGGGTTCACGAAGCGCTGGGTGTGCGCATAGAGCCAGCCGGACACGGCCGCGAACACCGCCGAGATGAGGAAGATCACCAGCTTGGAGCGGAAGGTGTCGACGCCCATGGACTCGGCCATCAGCTGGCCGCCCTTGAGTGCGCGGATGGCCCGGCCTTCGCGGGAATCCAGCAGGTTCTGGGTGATCAGCATGGCCAGCAGGAGCACCACCCAGATCAGGTAGAAGACCTTCTCGCCCTTGTCGAGCAGCACGCCGAACAGCGAGATCGACGGCAACCCGCTGACGCCGGTGTGGCCGCCGAGCGATTCCACCGTGCCGAACAGGTAGTACAGCGACAGGCCCCAGGCAATGGTGCCCAGGGGCAGGTAGTGGCCCGAGAGCTTGAGCGTCAGCGCGCCCAGCAGCAGGGCCACCAGGGCGGTGATGGCCACCCCCACCAGCAGCGTCAGCCAGGGCGATGCGCTGGCCCAGGCGAGCCAGGCCGGCAGCTGCTCGGCGGTGGTCAGGTAGGCGGTGGTGTAGGCGCCGAGGCCGACGAAGGCCGCCTGGCCGAAGCTGGTCATGCCACCGACGCCGGTGAGCAGGACCAGGCCCAGCACCACCAGGGTGTAGAGGCCGATGTAGTTGAGCAGGGTGACGTAGAAGGGCGGCAGCACCAGCGGTGCGACACCGAGCACGGCGACCAGGAGCAGGATCAGGTGGCGCGGTTTCATTCCTCTTCCTCCACGTGACGGCGGGTGAACGAGCGCCAGAGCAGGAAGGGGATGATCAGGGTGAACACGATGATCTCTTTGTAGGTGCTGGCCCAGAACATCGAGAAGGCTTCGATCAGCCCCACCGAGAGCGCGCCGAGGGCGGCCACCGGGTAGCTCGCCAGGCCGCCGATGATGGCGCCGACGAAGCCCTTGAGGCTGATGATGAAGCCGGAGTCGAAGTAGAGCGTGGTGATGGGCGCGATGAGGATGCCCGACAGTGCGCCGATGAAGGTGGCGAGGAGGAAGGTGGCCTTGCCCGCCAGGGTCGGCGAGATGCCCATCAGCCGCGCGCCCATGCGGTTCACCGCCGTGGCGCGCAGGGCCTTGCCGTAGAGGCTGCGTTCGAAGAACAGGAACAGGCCGATGATCAGCCCCAGGGATACGGCGATCACCCACAGCGTCTGGCTGTTGAAGGTCACCGGGCCCAGCTCCAGGCCGGCTTCGGAGAAGGGCGCGGTGCGCGCGCCTTCCGGGCCGAACAGCAGCAGGGCGATGCCGACCATGGCCACGTGCACGGCGATGGAGACGATCAGCAGCACCAGGGAACTGGCCGAGGCGATGGGCTGGAACACCAGGCGGTAGATCTGCGGGCCCAGGGGCACCACCAGGGCCAGGGTCAGCAGCGCCTGCACCGCCATGGGCAGCTCGGCCAGGGGCAGCAGGCGGATGGCCGCGACCATGGCCAGGGCGTAGGCGAGCTTGGCGAGGATGCGCTTGGGGAAGCGGAAGGCGTGGCTGGCGCGCGCGGCGTCGTACAGGTCCAGCGCGCAGTCGATCAGGGTCAGGCCCAGCAGCAGCCAGACCAGGGCGGTGGGATGGCCGGCCTGCAGGGTGGCCATGGTCAGCGCGCCATAGGTGACGAATTCGCCCTGGGGGATCAGCAGGATGCGCGTGACGGTGAAGACCAGCAGGATCGACAGGGCCAGCAACGCGTAGATCGCGCCGTTGGTGATGCCGTCCTGGCCGAGCAGCATGGCAATCTGGAAATTCATGGTGGGAACTCTTTATCGCAATGGAAGAGGCTGTGGCTTCGGAGCCCAGTGCGGCCTCGCCTGGTGGACATGAAGAGCGATGTCCACCCTGCGGGGAGGCCGCGAGGGTTTCGCTCGGTGGCGGGCGTAGGGTGGATGACGCTTTTTCCATCCACCTTTCGGCGTTGAGCCGGGCTCCGCCGGGTGGACGGAAAAGCGCTGTCCACCCTGCGGGGAACCCGTGCCTGCGATCAGTTGGCGCGCAGCAGCGTCCAGTTGCCGTTCTTCACCTGGATCAGCTCGCGGCCGCGTTCGTCGAAGCCGCTGTGGTCCTCGGGCGTCATGTTGTAGACGCCCTGGGTGGCGGCCAGTTCGTGGCTCTGCTCCAGCGCGTCACGCAGCGCTGCGCGGAACTCCGGCGTGCCCGGCGCGGCCTTGGCGGCGGCAACGGGGATGGCGTTCTGCAGCAGCAGGCCGGCATCGAAGGTGTTGGCGCCGAAGGTGGCCGGCTTGCTGCCGTTGAGCTTCTCGTAGGCGGCGATGTAGTCGGCGGCGACCTGCTTCGAGGGGTGGCTGTCCGGCACCTCGTCGAGCACCAGCATCAGGCTGGCGGCGAGGATGGTGCCCTCGACCTTCTTGCCGCCGAGCTTGAGGAAGTCGGGCAGGGCGGCGCCGTGGGTCTGGTACATCTGCCCGCGGTAGCCCTGGTCGAACAGGGTGGTCTGCGGCATCACCGCGGAGCTGCCGGGCGCGGCGACCAGGACCGCGTCGGGGCGCGCGGCCAGCACCTTGAGGCTCTGCCCGGTGACCGAGGTGTCCTGGCGCTGGAAGCGCTCGTTGGCGACCACCTTGATGCCGTGCTCGGCGGCCATCGCGCCCATCACCTTGGACCAGTTCTCGCCGTAGGGGTCGGCGGTGCCGATGAAGCCGAGGGTCTTCACGCCACGGCCGACCATGTCGTCGACCAGGGCCTTGGCGATCAGGTCGTCGTTCTGGGTGGTCTTGAACACCCATTTCTTCTGCTCGTTCATCGGCAGCACCACGGCGGCGGTGCCCACCGGGGCCAGCAGCGGCACGCCGGCCTCGGCGGCGAACTGGATCACGCCCATGGCGTTGGGCGAACCGCTCGGGCCGATGATGGCGTCGACGTTCTCCTCGCTGATCAGCTTCTTCAGCGCCTTGACCGTGGCGGTGGGGTCGCTGCCGTCATCCAGGGCGATGTATTTCACCTGCTGGTCGCCCGCCTGGGTCGGCAGCAGCGGCACGCTGTTCTTCTGCGGCAGGCCCACCAGGGCGATGGGGCCGGTGGAGGAGGTGATGACGCCGACTTTGACGTCGGCCTGCGCAAGGGCGGCGCAGGCGGCACTCAGGAGCAACGTGGACACAGCTTTCTTGAAGAGCATGACTTTCTCCGAAGAGTTGCAAGGCGATACGGGGCGGTTGTCCGACGGGCGTCGTGTGGCGGGCCCGTGGTCCTTCTTGTTGTGGTGCCCGTGCGCTGCACGCTGCCGAGGGCAGGGCGGCGCCGTCGAGCCCGTGTCGGGCCGAGTGGCGTGTAGGGCGATAGCAGGTTGCATGCCAGGAAAAATCGTTACCCCGTTGCGGCGCCGTCGGACAGGGGGCGTTTCGGCACGTCGTCTGCGGGGGGCTGGGCGAGGGGCTGGCGCCGGGGTTTCCGTGGCCACTCGCGCACCGCTGCCGATGCGCTCCGATCCCGCAGGCGACAAGGCGTTGATCTGGATCAATACGGCTTCTGGAAAGCCGATTTCCTGACCAAAAAATCTCTATTTTTCAGGCTTAAAAACACCTGTTTTTTGATGGCATTTTTAGCCTGTTTTCAGGGGCTGAAAATTCTTTTTCCAAGGGGTTCATGCAGGGCCTTCGGGCCAGGTGCGGAAACACTTAATTGAATGATTGTGTTTCTCATTGGATATATAAAGCATTGAAAATAAACGATAAAAATACGATTGATGGGTGAAATATCCATTTTCATGCCTGTTACCGAAATGCACGGAAAGGGTGCGAAACAGAGAAAAATGCACCGAATCTACACACGGATTTATTTGCCAAAATTCAATTGACAATTCACGTAAATATTCCGATTTTAGATTTAAGCGTTCACCTGCTCAGGCAGGCGAAAGGCTTCCCTGAAAGCGCACAGCGCGAACAAATCGAATACAGGTGAAGGCATGGCGACAGTCGTCGAGAAACTGCAGCTGGGAGGGTCCGGAAGGACCGTGATGGTGAAGGACACCATCGACATCGCCGGCTACCCGACCCGCGCGTCCAGCCGTGCTTTGGAAGAGGCCCCCGACGCCACCCGCAATGCCGATGTGGTCCAGGCGCTGCTCGACGGCGGTTGCCGCATCATCGGCAAGACCAGCCTCCATGAGCTGGCCTTCGGCACCACCGGGATCAATGCCTGGACCGGCACGCCGGACAACCCGCTTTACCCCGGGCGTATCCCCGGTGGTTCCTCCAGCGGCTCCGCCACGGCAGTGGCCGGTGGGCTCTGCGACTTCTCCCTCGGCACCGACACCGGCGGCTCGGTGCGCATCCCCGCCGCCTGCTGCGGCGTGTTCGGCCTCAAGCCCAGCTTCGGCCGCGTGAGCCGCCACGGGGTGATGCCGGCGCAGTCGTCGCTGGATTGCGTGGGCCCCTTCGCCCGTGACATGGACATGCTGATCGAGGCCATGGGCCTGATCGCCCCCGACTTCGGCCCGCTGCCCTCCATAGAGGGCGTGCGCATCGGCGTGGTGCCGGTGCAGGCGCTGGACGAGGTGCAGTTCGCCGTCGACGCGGCCCTGGCCGCCGCGGATTTCCCCTTGCAGGCGCTGCCCTTGCCGGGCATGCGCGCCGCCTATGACGCCGGCCTCACGGTGATCAACCGCGAGACCTGGAACGCCTGCCAGCACCTGCTGGCCAGCGGCAAGGTCGGCGCCGATATCGCCGGCCGCCTGGAAGCCGCCGGCGCCACCACCGACGAGGCGCTGGCCGCAGCCGAAGCCTGCCGCGCGGCCTTCACCGCCGAGGTGGACGCGGCGCTCACGCAGTGCCCGATTCTCGCCATGCCGACCATGCCCGACTACCCGCTGCTGACGGCGGATGCCGCCGACACCCGCGCGGTGATCGGCATGACCGCCTTCGTGCGCCCCTTCAACCTCACCGGCCACCCCGCGCTGAGCATCCCCCTGGTGGGCGCCTCGCAACTGCCGGTGGGCCTGCAACTGATCGCCGCCAAGGGCGCGGACGAACTGCTTTGCGCAGTCGCCCGCGAACTGGTGCGGCGCCTGGAGCCTTAACCCCATGCCAACCCTGGAGCACACCATGTCTGCGCTAAGCGAGCTGGACTACCAGCGCCCCGTGTCGATCACCGCCAACGACGCGTTCCAGGCGCTGCTCGCCGAGATCCGCGAGCGCGCCCGGAGCGAGGAATTCGACCGGCAGAAATACATCTCCCAGGACATCATCGAGCGCTTCAAGGCGTTGGGCGTTTACCGCGCCCTGGTGCCCAGGCGCTTCGGTGGCGATGAGCGTTCGCCCATCGAGTTCTGCCAGATGATCGAGGACATCTCCATCGCCGACGGCTCCGCCGGCTGGGTGGCGAGCTTCGGCATGAACCCCGTGTACCTGGCCTCGCTGCCCCTGGCGACCCTGGAACAGGTCTACGCCAACGGCCCGGACGTGGTCTTCGCCGGCGGCATCTTCCCGCCGCAACCGGCCACCTTCGTCGAGGGCGGGCTGGAGGTGAACGGCCGCTGGAAGTTCTCCAGCGGCTGCATGGGCGCCTCGCTGATCGGCGTCGGCATCGCCCCGAGGAACGGCGAGATGCTCGGCCTGCCGCGCCTGGCGGTGATGCCGCGGGAAAAAGTGAAGATCGAGGAAACCTGGGACGTGGTGGGCCTGATCGGCACCGGCAGCCACGACGTGGTGATCGACGGCGTGGTGGTGCCCGAGGACTGGACCTTCGTCCGCGGCGGCCCGGCCAACCTCGATGAGCCGATGTTCCGCTACCCGTCGCTGTCCTTCGCCACCCAGGTGCTGTCCGTGGTCGGCCTGGGCGTCGCCCGCGCCGCGCTGGACTACCTCAGCGGCATGGCCAGCGGCCGCTTCTCGGTGACCGGTGCGCCGGCGCTCTCCGACCGCCCCCTGGCGCAGATGCAGGTGGCCAAGGCCGAAGCCGAACTGCGCGCCGCCCGCGCCTGGTTCTACGAGGCGATGGAAAGCGCCTGGGCCAGCATCCTCGCCGGCGAGGCGGTGTCGGTGGAACAGACCAACCTGCTGCGCCTGTCCTCGACCCACGCGACCCGTGTTTCCGCCGAGGTGGCGCGCAGCGCGCAGATGCTTTCCGGCATGAGCGGCGTGTACCGCGACAACCCGCTGTCGCGCTTCGTCAACGACACCCTGGTGATCACCCAGCACGCCTTCATGGGTGACATGACCTACCAGAACGCCGGCGCCATCTTCTTCGGCAACAAGCCGCTGCCCGGCTACCTGTGAATTCCAACTGACTGATCGGTGATTGTGATGAGCGAGAAAAAAGCCCTGCGTGTGTTGTTCTGCATGGGAATCAACCAGAACTTCTTCGACGCCCCGCGCGAAGAGCAGCTGGAAGTCTGGGCCGCGTTCAGCGCCATGTGGAACGGCATCCACGACCTGCCCGGCGTGACCGTGTTCGGCAACATGGACGACGACCAGAGCATGGTCGGCCCGTCCACCGGCTACCCCTGGACCACCTACCTGCTGGCCGACGTGCCGGACATCGAGACGGTGCACGCCGCCTGCAACCTGTTCCGCACCACCGCCGTGGGCACCGGCCCCTACAAGCTGTGGCGCTATTGCAAGGTCGAGGCCCGCACCGGCCGCGAACTGATCATCCAGCGCGCGTGACCGCCATGTCGACCGAAGCCCTGGAGGCGCGCCTGCGCCAGCTGGAAAGCGAGAACGCCATACGCGCCTGCATGAACCGCTACATGGTGCTGTGCGACGCGCTGGATGCCAGCACCCCGCTCGACGAGCTGGCCGGGCTGTTCACCACAGATGCGGTCTGGGAAGGCAAGGGCGCCAAGTACGCCAGGAGCTTCGGCGGGTACCGGGGCCGCGAGGCCATCGCCGGGATGTTCGCCACCTACATGGTCGAGCCCGCGCACTTCGCCCTCAACGTGCACTTCCTCTGTTCGGAACTGATCCGCGTGGAGGGCGGCGTTGCGACCGGCAGCTGGGTGATGTTGCAGACCTCGACCTTCGCCAGCGGCGCCTCGCACCTCAACGCGGCGCGCCTGACGGTGGAGTTCCGCGAGGAGGAGGGCGCCTGGCGCATGGCGCACTTCCAGACCGAGAACCTGTTCAGCCGCCCGGTGGATACCTGGAACAGCGCCGCGCACCTGCCGGTGCCGGGCAAGAACCAACAAACGTAGGGTGGGCTTCAGCCCACCACAGAAAGGCCAGACGTGGGCTGAAGCCCACCCTACAAAGATCGCGCCGACCGGAAGCTCCGACTTGCCGGCACGGCGAGAAAAATCAAGTCGGCACCCAGCGCCGACGAGGAGTGATCGTGACCAACCTGATCGAAACCGTGAACCTGGCCGCAACCCCGGCCGACCTGGTGCAGCACGACCGCGTGCACACCTCGCTCTACACCGACGGGCGCATCTTCGACGAGGAGCTGGAGAAGGTGTTCTACAGCACCTGGATCTGGGTCGCCCACGCCAGCGAGATCCCCGATAACGGCAGCTACAAGAGCACCTACATCGGCAAGCAGCCGGTGATCGTGGTGCGCGACCGCAAGAAGGACGTGCACGTGCTGCTCAACCGTTGCCGCCACCGTGGCGCCACCGTCTGCGAGCACAAGAAGGGCAAGGCCAACAGCTTCGTCTGCCCCTACCACGGCTGGAGCTACGGCCTGGACGGCAGCCTGCGCGGCGTGCCGCACCCGGAGAGCTACGCCGACTGCCTGGACAAGGGCGAGCTGCCCCTGGTGAGCCTGCGCGTCGAGCAGTACAACGGCATGATCTTCGCCACCTTCAAGGACGACATCGAGCCGCTGGTGGACTTCCTCGGCCCGGCGAAGAAATGGATCGACCTGTTCATGAAGCAGGGCGCCGGCTACGGCGTGAAGGTCTCCGGCGAGCACCGCTTCCGCTTCCCCGGCAACTGGAAGATCCAGCTGGAGAACACCACCGACGCCTACCACTTCCCGCTGGTGCACAAGTCGTTCCTGTCCTCGGTGGACGAGCAGACCCTGGAACTCTTCGACTTCGTGAAGGGCCCGGGCTACGTCGAGGACCTGGGCAACGGCCACAGCGTGATGGTGATGATCCCGGACCTGGTCGACCTCGAGGCCGACCTCGACAAACCCATCCCCGAGCGCTTCGAGGCCCTGGCCGAGGAGCTGCGCGGCGAAGGCATCGACGAGCAGCAGGTGCGCCGCATCGTCCGCGCCGTCGGCGGCTCGGGCTTCAACCTCAACCTGTTCCCCAACGTCGCCTGCTCCATGGCCTTCTTCCGCGTGCTGCAGCCGATCTCGGTGAACGAGACCGAGATCCACCACGCGGTGATCACCATGGACGGCGGCCCGGCCGTGGCCAACCGCTACCGCCTGCGCCTGCACGAGCACTTCCAGGGCCCCATGGGCTTCGGCACCCCGGACGACTCCGAGGCCTGGGAGCGCGTGCAGAAGGGCGCCCAGGCCGGCACCGACCTGTGGATCATGCTCAACCGCGGCCTGCCGGGCGAGAAGCCCAGCGAGGACGGGCGGGTCAGCGACGTGAGTGCCGAGACCGGCATGCGCGCGGCCTACCAGCAGTGGAAAAAGATGATGTCGGCCTAGGGCGGATCGATATCCAACCCGGATGGCACATGCCTGTATGAGCTCAGCACTTCCGCGAGCGAAAGACGAGACGGCACCGCTGCTCGACGCACTACTTGAGAGACCGATCATGAACCTTGAATTGCTCAACCACGTCAGCGCCTTCATCTGGCAGGAAGCGGACATGCTCGACCACGGCGAGTTCGACGCCTGGCTGGACCTCTGGGCCGACAAGGGGACCTACATCATCCCCATCGACCCCAACGAGACCGACTTCGAGAACACCCTCAACTACGCCTACGACGACCATCACATGCGCAAGCTGCGCGTGCAGCGCCTGATCGGCGGCGAGTCCATCTCCACCAGCCCGCGCGCTCGCACCGTGCGCGCCCTGTCGCGCTTCCGCGTGCTGGGCGAGGAGGGCGGCGTGGTCACCGTGCGCTGCGCGCAGAACCTGCGGGAATTCCGCAAGGACGTGCTCAAGCACTACACCGCCGACATCACCTTCGAGCTCCAGCGCGAAGGCGAGGGCTTCCGCATCCAGCGCAAGCTGATCCAGCTCATCAACTCCACCGATACCCTCGCCGGTATCGGCTACATCCTGTGAGGGCCTGCCCATGAGCTGCTGCGCGTCGGCGATACGGCGTCATCAATGGCTTCGAGATGCTCATTTACAGCACGTAAATTCCGCTCTCTCAGCCATTGCTTCCTTGTCTCGCTCTAGCTCGCGAGCTCATGAACAGACCCTGGGGAGCCGGTCATGAGCCAGATCGCACTCGTCACCGGCGCCGCCCAGGGCCTGGGCTTCGCCATCGCCGGCCGGCTGTTCGCCGCCGGCCATTCGGTGGTGATCACCGACCTGTCGCTGGAGCGTGCCCGGGCCGCCGCCGACCGCCTCGACCCCAGCGGTGAACGCAGCCTGGCGCTGCAGCTGGATGTGGCCAGCAAGGCCGATTTCGAGGCGGCGCTGGGTGCGGCCCTGGAGCGCTTCGGTGCGCTGCATGCGGTGGTCAACAACGCCGCGATGACCCTGACCACGCCTGTGATGCAGATCAGCCCCGAGGAGTTCGACCGGGTGCTGAGCCTCAACACCCGCAGCGTGTTCGTCGGCTGCCAGGTGTTCGGCGCGCACATGGCGGCGGCCGGCTACGGGCGCATCGTCAATCTGGCGTCCCTGGCCGGGCAGAACGGCGGCACCGCCACCGGCGCGCATTACGCCGCCTCCAAGGGCGCCATCGTCACCCTGACCAAGGTCTTCGCCAAGGAGCTGGCCGCCAGCGGCGTCACCGTCAACGCCATCGCCCCGGGGCCCATCGAGTCCCCGGCGGTGCGCGCGGCGGTCCCGCCGGAGCGCATGGAGGGGCTGCTGGCCAATATCCCGGTCAGGCGCCTGGGCGATGCGGATTTTGTCGGCGACCTGGTCGTGCAACTGACGCGGCCGGAAGCCTACTTCACCACCGGCGCCACCTGGGACGTGAACGGCGGCCTGTACATGCGCTGAGGCGCAATCGAACAACGATGCGACGGCCGCCGAACGGCCGCCTTCTTTCCATGACGTGCAATGCGGGTGAACCCGAGATGACAGAACAACTCCTCAAGGTCGTGGTGCACAAGCGCCAGTTGCAGGGCGACGGCGTCGTCGTCCTCGACCTGCTTCCCGTCGGCGGCACGACGCTTCCTGCCTTCGAAGCCGGGGCCCACGTGGACATCCACGTCGCCCCCGGCCTGGTGCGCCAGTACTCGCTGTGCAGTGATCCGGCCGACTCCAGCCTCTACCGCCTCGGCGTGCTCAAGGACCCGGCCTCGCGCGGGGGCTCCCTGGGCGTGCATGACAGCCTGCTGGAAGGCACCGAGGTGCAGATCAGCACCCCGCGCAACCTGTTCCCACTGGCCACCGATGCGCGCCGTTCGATCCTCATCGGCGGCGGCATCGGCATCACCCCGATGATCGCCATGGCCCATGCGCTGCAGGCTGCCGGCAGCGAGTTCGAGCTGCACTACTGTGGCCGTTCGCGCAGCCGCACCGCTTTTCTCGACGAGCTGGCCGCCGCCCCCTTCGCCGGGTGCGTGCAGACCCACTTCGACGATGAGCCGGCGCAGAAGCTCGACCTGCCGCGCGTGCTGGGCACGCCCCAGGCCGACGTGCATGTCTACGTCTGCGGCCCGGCCGGGTTCATGGACTGGGTGATCGGCGCGGCGCGCGAGGCGGGCTACGCCGAGGCCAACATCCACCGCGAGTACTTCCAGGTCGAGGTCGACGCCAGTGGCGAAGGCTTCGAAGTGGTCGCTGCACGCAGCGGCAAGACGGTGCAGGTGGCCGAGGGCCAGAGCATCCTCGAAGCGCTGGCGACCGTCGGCATCAAGGTGGAGATCTCCTGCGAGCAGGGCGTCTGCGGCACCTGCCTGTGCGACGTGCTGGAAGGCGAGCCGGACCACCGCGACGTCTACCTGACCGACGAGGAGAAGGCCGCCAACGACCAGATCCTGGTCTGCTGCTCGCGCGCCAGGACCCCGAAGCTGGTCCTGGACATCTGAATACCGGAGGGTAGAACCATGGTCGACACCACGGGATTTCGTAATGCGATGGCGCTGCTGGGCGGCGCCGTTTCGGTCATCACCACCAATGGCGCCGCCGGGCGCTTCGGCTTCACCGCCTCGGCGGTGTGCAGCGTCACCGACCAGCCGCCGACGCTGCTGGTGTGCATGAACCGCTCCTCGTTCTCCAACGTGCACTTCAAGAGCAACGGCGTGCTCAGCGTCAATGTGCTGAGCGCCGAGCTGAAGGACATCTCGGCGGTGTTCGCCAACCGCGAACTGGATTCCGAACAGCGTTTCGCCGCCGCCAGCTGGAGCACCCTGGAAAGCGGCGCCCCGTTGTTGGACGGCGCGCTGGTGAGCTTCGACTGCCGCATCGCCCAGGCCCATGAAGTGGGCTCGCACACCATCTTCTATTGCGAGGTGCTGGGCATCCGCCACGGCGACAACCGGGAGGGGCTGGTGTACTTCGACCGCGCCTACCACCGCCTCGGCGATGCCTCCAAGGCAGCCTGCTGATAACGCTTCAAGGCCGGGGAAGAGCAACGTCCCGGTGTAGAAAGTTTCGGTGTTCATCGCCGGAAACTTTGCGAGTGATTCCCGCGCAAAGTCTGCTGTATGAAACACATAACAATAAAGGAGGGTGCCCGTTACTGATGTTCGGGTAATGGGTCTGTTTCGCCTTTTTGCAGTAAGTGGTCATAAAAACAACACTGCGGATTAACTGCCTGCGTTTGCTGATTTGCCAATTAATCTGCTCCCACTCTAGTGCCTTGCACATGTATTAAAGGAACATCCCATGTTTCAGAAAAGCTGGCTGGCCCGCGGCGTTGCTGCCGCGAGCCTGATGGGTGCGCTCGCGCCGATTACCGCCCAGGCGGACTTTCTCGATGATCGGCAAGTGAGCCTCGGCTTGCGCAACTTCTATATCGACCGTGATTACAAACAGAGCGATGCACCGAAGTCGCGTATCGGCAGTTGGACCCAGGGTTTCGACTTCCGCGCCATCTCCGGTTACACCGAAGGCCCGATCCAGTTCGGCCTCGACCTGTCCGCGCAATATGCCTATCGCCTGGATGGCGGTGGTGGCCGTGGCCCGGACAGCATCATTCCCTACGACGACAGCAAGGGCGAGCAGGTGCGTGACTACGGCCGCGCCGCGCTGACCGCCAAGGTCAGGTACTCCAAGACCGAGCTGAAGATCGGCGAGCACCGGCCGATGCTGCCGGTGGCCTTCATGGACGACTCGCGGCAGCTGGTCACCACCTACCACGGCTTCCTGGTCGAATCCCGCGAGATCGACAAGCTCACCCTCACCGGCGGGCGCTTCACCGAGATCAGCGGGCGCGAGTCGTCCGACCGGGAGAAGATGTACCTGTTCAACGGCCCGGACATCAAACGCCGCAGCGACGGCCTCAACTTCGGCGGCGCCACCTACGCCTTCAGCCCGGCGCTCTCGGCCACCTACTTCTACGGCCAGCTGGAGGACATCTACGAGCAGCACTACGGCGGCCTGACCCATAACGCCGACCTGGGCGACGGCTTCGGCCTGAAGACCGACCTGCGCTACTTCGACAACAAGGAGGACGGCAAGGCACTCTACGGCGAGATCGACAACCGCTCCTACGGCGCCATGACCACCTTGCGCAAGGGCTCCCACGCCATCGGCGTCGGCTACCAGCGGATGCTCGGCGACAGCACCTTCCCCACGCTCAACGGCTATGCCCCGCAGCCGTACCTGGTGAACTGGTCCACCGTGGCCTTCGTCAAGCCCAACGAGAGCTCCTGGCAGCTGCGCTACGACCTGGACTTCGCCGGCTACGGCGTGCCCGGGCTCAAGCTGATGACCCGCTACCTGCGCGGCACCGGCATCGATCGCGGCAACAACGCCCTGGACGAGAACGTCGAGAGCGAACGCAACATCTTCCTCAGCTACGTGGTGCAGAGCGGCCCGCTCAAGGGCGTCGGCTTCGAGTGGCGCAACATCGACGTCAAGACCCGCTACGGCAACGGCGCGGCCTCGGGGGCGGACTACAAGGAGAACCGCCTGATCACCACCTACACCTTCAAGTTCTGAGCAGCAGGGCATGAAGGGCCGGCCCGGCGTTGTCGCTTCCTGCAAAGGCTGGAAGCGCACTGCCGGGCCGGATCACGTCACCTTTAGGGGCGAATTCATTCGCCCGGGGTCGCGTAGCGGCCCCGGAGCAGCACGGGTTTCGCTCCGTTCGCGGAACGTCGCCCGACCCATCCTGCAAAGTCGATGCAACACCTGGCCTGTGTACCAACCCCTTTGTTTTCACCTCGGCCCGGCCACTCCTTTGCGGGTCTTTTTTTATTTCGCTTCAACCTTCCAGCAGATGCATGCCGGCAGTCCTGGCTGCCTTTGCATCGAAGGTCATCACCTTCTCGCAGCCCGCCGAGTCGGCGCTACGTTCGATCAGGCAATCGGCGAAGTCGGCATTGGCGACGCTGAAACGATGCAGGGCCTTCCAGGCAAGGTCGGCCCGCTCGATCACCAGCTCCTGGCTGCGCAGAAGCGTTTCCAGCAGCGCTACCAGTTCCGCCTTGGGCAGCCGGTAGCAGGAGGTGAGGACCCAGACCAGCTCCACGAGCGAGACCTGGGATACATAACCCGGCGCGCTGACACTGAGCCCTTCCATCAGTCGAGTCGCCAGGGCGCTCTGCCGAGGATCGTCCTGGGCCAGATAACGGACCAGCACGTTGGTATCGAGCCCGATCATCGCGCGGATGAGCCACCTCGCTCGATGGCTTCGTTCATGTCCTCGATGCTGACCGGGGTGGTCGGCATGGACACCGCGCCCTTGAGGCTGCGTATGGACGTGCCGGCGGCCATTACGGCGAACTTGCCGGCTTCGATCTCGATGAATTCGACGCGGTCCCCCTCCGTCAGTCCCAGGGATTCGCGAACCTGCAAGGGGAGAGTGATCCGGCCCTTTGCGCTGAGTGTGGCGGTCGGCATGTCATGGGCTCCTGCGGCAAACGATGCTCCGTACCTTGTGGCACCGGGCGAGGGGCGTCAAGGCAGCTCACTTCGCCACCAGCTCCTCGATCAGCGCCAGGCAGTCCCCCAATGCCGGGGAGCTGTCGCCGACGCGGCGGCTGATGATGATCGGCGAGGTGGCGTTGCCTTCCAGCAGGCGGGTGTAGCCGATGTCGTCGCGGTGCTGCAGCTGCACCGAGGCGGGCACCAGGGTGATGCCGATGCCGGCGGCGACCAGGCCGATGGCGGTCTGCAGTTCGTTGGTCCACTGCGCCACGCGGATCTGCAAGCCGTGGGTGGCGAACAGCGCGAGCACATGGTCGGCGTAGCTCGGGCGCGGGTTGCCCGGGTAGAGCACGAAGGGCTCGCGGGCCAGGGCCTCCAGGCTCGCCGGGGCGGCCAGCAGCGGGTGGCCGGCGGGGAGGGCGGCGACCAGCGGGTCCAGGGTCAGTACCTGCTGGTGGATGGCCGGGTCCTCGATGTGGATGCGGCCGAAGCCGATGTCGATGCGCCCGGCCTTGAGCGCCTCCACCTGCTGCAGGGTGGTCATCTCGTTGAGCCCGAGCTCCAGCTCGGCGTCGCTGCGCAGGCGGCGGATCAGCTCCGGCAGCACGCCGTAGAGGGTCGAGGGGGCGAAGCCGATGCCGAGCCAGGTCTTCTCGCCCTGGCCGATGCGCCGGGTGTTGTCGCAGACCTTGGCCAATTGCTCCAGCAGGGCGCTGGAGTGCTCGTGGAAGAAGCGCCCGGCCTCGGTCAGGCGCAGGGGCCGGCCGCGCTCGAGCAGGGTGACGCCGAGCTCTTCCTCGAGCTGCTGGATCTGCCGGCTCAAGGGGGGCTGGGCGATATGCAGGCGCTCGGCGGCGCGGGTGAAGTTGAGGGTTTCGGCAAGGGCCTGGAAGTAGCGCAGGTGGCGAAGCTCCATGGGGATCTCTCTGTGCCTGGTTTGATACCTGGTGAGTATGGTGCCAGACAAACTCAATATTGGAACCGGTTGAATCGTGGATTTAGGCTCCAGTTCATTGAAAACAGAACCTGATGGGTATTGAAATGATTTCTACCGCGATCGAGTCCCTCGAAGCGATCATCGTCGACCTGCCGACCATTCGCCCGCACAAGCTGGCGATGCACACCATGCAGAACCAGACCCTGGTGATCCTGCGCATCCGCTGCGCCGACGGCATCGAGGGCATCGGCGAAGCCACCACCATCGGCGGCCTGGCCTACGGCTACGAAAGCCCCGAGAGCATCAAGACCAACCTCGACCGCTACTTCGCGCCGCTGCTGGTCGGCCAGGACGCCAGCAACGTCAATGCCGCCATGCAGCGCATCGACCGCGTGGTGAAGGGCAACACCTTCGCCCGCTCGGCGGTGGAAACCGCGCTGCTGGACGCCCAGGGCAAGCGCCTGGGCCTGCCGGTGAGCGAGCTGCTCGGTGGCCGTGTGCGCGACAGCCTGGAAGTGGCCTGGACCCTGGCCAGCGGCGACACCGCCCGCGACATCGCCGAGGGCGAGCAGATGCTGGAGGTGCGCCGCCATCGCATCTTCAAGCTGAAGATCGGCGCCAACGAGGTGAACCAGGACCTGCGCCACGTCATCGCCATCAAGAAGGCCCTGGGCGACCGTGCCAGCGTGCGCGTGGACGTCAACCAGTACTGGGACGAGGCCGTCGCCCTGCGTGCCTGCCAGGTACTGGGCGAGAACGGCATCGACCTGATCGAGCAGCCCATCTCGCGCAACAACCGCGCCGGCCAGGCGCGCCTCGCGATGCGCAGCCCGGCGCCGATCATGGCGGACGAGTCCATCGAATGCGTCGAGGACGCCTTCAACCTGGCCCGCGAAGGCGCCGCCCCGGTGTTCGCCCTGAAGATCGCCAAGAACGGCGGCCCGCGCGCCGTACTGCGCACTGCCGC
This sequence comes from Pseudomonas sp. 57B-090624, assembly GCF_003234055.1. Taxonomy (NCBI): domain Bacteria; kingdom Pseudomonadati; phylum Pseudomonadota; class Gammaproteobacteria; order Pseudomonadales; family Pseudomonadaceae; genus Pseudomonas; species Pseudomonas sp. 57B-090624. The sequence continues at coordinate 43,417 of NZ_QKRU01000043.1, read as the reverse complement.
TATCGCCGAGGCGGCCGGTATCGGCCTCTACGGCGGCACCATGCTCGAAGGCAGCGTCGGCACCCTGGCCGCGGCCCATGCCTTCATCACCCTGGCCGAACTGGCCTGGGACACCGAACTGTTCGGCCCGCTGCTGCTGACCGAGGAGATCGTCACCGAGCCGCCGCGCTACCAGGACTTCCAGCTGCACGTGCCGCGCCTGCCCGGCCTCGGCCTGACCCTCGACGAGGAGCGCCTGGCGCGCTTCCGTCGCACCTGATACCGCCTGAAGAAGGAGACCCACGCATGCTGTTCCACGTGAAGATGACCGTGAAGCTGCCGCTCGACATGGACCCGGACAAGGCCGCGAAGCTCAAGGCCGACGAGAAGGAACTGGCCCAGCGCCTGCAGCGCGAGGGCAAGTGGCGCCACCTGTGGCGCATCGCCGGCCACTACGCCAACTACAGCGTGTTCGACCTGGCCAGCGTCGAGGAGCTGCATGGCACCCTGATGCAGCTGCCGCTGTTCCCCTACATGGAGATCGAGGTCGACGGGCTCTGCCGCCACCCTTCGTCGATCCACCAGGACGATCGCTGATCGCCGCCTAGCCCCAGCCAAGCCCGGCCAATAACTACAAGATGAGGTTCCAACCATGACTGTCAAACTCTCCCAGACCGAAAGCGTCCAGCAGTTCTTCAAGCAAGCCTCCGGCTTCGACAACGACCAGGGCAACCCGCGCATGAAGACGCTGGTGAACCGCATCCTCCTCGACACCGTGAAGATCATCGAGGACCTGGAGGTGACCACCGAGGAGTTCTGGAAGGCGGTGGATTACCTCAACCGCCTGGGCAGCCGCCAGGAGGCCGGCCTGCTGGTGGCCGGCCTGGGCGTCGAGCACTACCTGGACCTGCTGCTGGATGCCCAGGACGAAGCCGCCGGCTACAGCGGTGGCACCCCGCGCACCATCGAGGGCCCGCTCTACGTGGCCGGTGCGCCGCTGTCCGAGGGCGAGGCACGCATGGACGACGGCACCGACCTGGGCACCGTGCTGTTCCTCCAGGGCCAGGTGCTGGACGCCGAGGGCCAGCCCATCGCCGGCGCCACCGTCGACCTGTGGCACGCCAATACCAATGGCACCTATTCCTACTTCGACAGCACCCAGTCCGAGTTCAACCTGCGCCGCCGCATCATCACCGACGGCGAAGGTCGCTACCGTGCCCGCAGCATCGTGCCCTCCGGCTACGGCTGCCCGCCGGACGGCCCCACCCAGGAGCTGCTCGACAGCCTGGGCCGCCACGGCAACCGCCCGGCGCACATCCACTTCTTCATCTCCGCCCCCGGCCATCGCCACCTGACCACCCAGATCAACCTCTCGGGCGACCAGTACCTGTGGGACGACTTCGCCTACGCCACCCGCGAAGGCCTGGTGGCCGAGGTGCGCTTCATCGAGGACGCCGCTGCGGCCGACGCCCGTGGCATCGAAGGACGCTTCGCCGAGATCGACTTCGACTTCCAGCTGCAGGCCGCCGCCAAGCCGGATGAAGAAGCGCGCCGCGATCGCGTCCGCGCCCTGGAAGCCTGAGGCTCCTGGTTCCGGCGGGGTTTCACCCGATTTTCCCCGCTGTTTTCAACCACGCCGGTGGTCATGCCGGCGTGGTTTTTTTGTGCCGGCGATGGGCCTTTCGCGGCTGAAGCCACTCCCACAGAGCCGCCGCAGCACCGTGCCTTTTCCGATCAACGACGATGACCGGGGCGTAGGGTGGATAACGCTCTTCTCATCCACCAGCGGTGTTGTGGCGTGCGGCGATGTGGGGCCTGCGCGGGGAGGGGACACGCGGGCCGCTGCGCGGCCCTTGGGCGAATGAATTGGCTCTGTCGGCGTTAGCTGTTGTGGTTTTAATGCAAGCGCTCAAGCACGGTACTTTCCGGGCGCTTGAGGGTTTGTGCCACCTCCACCGCATGGGTTTCGCTTCGCTCGCGGAACGCCGCCCGACCCATCCTACGAAAGCCTGTGCGCACCACGTGGCGATGCGCTGGACGAAGAAAGTTGGAGCAGCCGCCAACGCCCCTCCAGGAGGCCGAACGCAGTCGTTGCGCCGGGGGGCGAGCGGCATGGATGCCGCGAGAGGCGCGCCAGGCCATGGATGGCCCATCGCGCCGGCCCCCAGAGCAACGATGGAGTGAGGGAACCACGGCGAAGCCGGGGCCGGATGATGGGGCAAGCCCTTTTGGTTTCTTTTGGGGCGACTGCCAAAAGAGACTCGCCCGGGGGGGCGAAACCAGAAACATCACCAGAGCTCGGCAATCAGCTGGGCTCAATTCTTATAGCAACACTTAACGCAGACATAGCCAATGAGTTCGCCCCTGCGGGATTGATTGCCGAACCGGCACCAATCCCTTGCACATTCCGAATCCTCGTTGCGCATTCCGCGCAGCCAGGTGCGGGTCGGGCCCCTAGGATCGAGGCTCTTGAACGAGGAGCTTGACCCATGAACATCAGCGTTATCGGCGGTGGACACGGTTGCTACGCAGCAGCCATCGAACTGGCGGAAAAGGGCCATCGCGTGTGCCTGTGGCGGCGTGACGGCGCGGCGCTCAGGGCGCTTGCGGCGATCGGCAGCCTCACCGTGAAGGACTACCGGGGCACCCGCCAGGTGGCGGTGGGCGGCGAGGGCGCCAACCTCGGCCTGACCGACGACCTGGCCGAAGCCGTGGCTTTCGCCGAGCTGCTGGTGGTGCCGCTGCCGTCCACCACCCACGAGAGCCTGGCGCGGGAAATGGCGCCGTTGCTGCGCGACGGCCAGGTGCTGTTCCTGCCGCCGGGCACCTTCGGCAGCTACCTGTTCGCCAAGGCCATGCACGAGGCTGGTAACCGCGCCGAAGTGGCCTTCGCCGAGACCGGCACCTTGCCCTACCTGGCCCGCAAGCACGGCGCGGCCGACGTGGTGATCAGCGGCTACGCCACGCGCCTGCCCACCGGGGTGTTCCCCAGCCGCCTGGCCGAGCCGGCCTTCGCCCTGCTGCGCCAGGCCTACCCGAGCGTCGAGCCCATCGAGGACGGCCTCAGCGGTGCGCTGATGAACGCCGGGCCGATCATCCACCCGCCGCTGATCATGATGAACGCCGGCCCCCTGGAGCACTTCGAGACCTGGGACATCCACAACGAAGGCACCCAGCCGGCCATCCGCCGCGTCACCACCGCGCTGGACGCCGAGCGCATGGCCCTGCGCGAGGCCCTCGGCTACCCGGCGCCGCATTTCCCCCTGGCCGACCACTACAACACCACCGAGGGCGATGAGTGGATGTACGGCCGCGGTGCCCACGGCACGCTCACCGACAGCGGCGACTGGCGCGAGGACATCGACCTGCAGCGCCACCGCTACATGCTGGAAGACACGCGCCTGGGCCTGTCCTTCCTGGTCTCGGTCGGCCGCTGGGCCGGTGTACCGATGCCCGTCGCCCAGGGCCTGCTGAGCATCGCCTCGGCGGTGGCCGGCTTCGATCTCTATGCCGAGGGCCGCACCCTGGAGCGCCTCGGCCTGGCGGGTTTGAGCCGCGCCGAGATGGTCGAGCTGCTGCGCGAGGGCATCCACTGATGGCCGCGCGCATCGCCGTGGTCGGCGCCGGGCGCATGGGCGAAGGCATCGCCCTGGCCTTCATGCACGCCGGGCTGCCGGTGACCCTCATCGACATCAAGGCCCGCGATGCCGAGCAGCAGCGGGGGTATTTCGACAAGGTGCGCGCCAGTCTCGCCAGCGAGCTGCAGACCCTGGTACGCCTCGGCGTGCTCGAACCCGGGCAGGCGGACGAGGCGTTGGGCCGCGTGCGCCTGTGCGACCGCGAGCAGGCGCGGGCCGACCTGGCCTGCGCCGAGCTGGTGTTCGAGGCGGTGCCCGAGGTGCTGGAGGTGAAGCGCGAGTGCTTCGCCTGGCTGAGCCTGCATTGCAGCGGCGACTGCATCATCGCCTCGACCACCTCCACCTTCCTGGTCACCGAACTGGCCGGGCTGGTCAGCCACCCCGGGCGCTTCGTCAACGCCCACTGGCTCAACCCGGCCTTCCTGATCCCGCTGGTGGAGGTGAGCCGCAGCGAGGCCACCGACGGCACGGTGGTCGAGCGCCTGCTGGCGTTGCTGCGCCGGGTGGGCAAGGTGCCGGTGCTCTGCGCCCCGGCGGCGGGCTACATCGTGCCGCGCATCCAGGCCCTGGCGATGAACGAGGCCGCGCGCATGGTGGAAGAGGGCGTGGCCAGCGCCGAGGATATCGACACCGCGATCCGCGTCGGCTTCGGCCTGCGCTTCTCGGTGCTGGGCCTGCTGGAATTCATCGACTGGGGGGGCGGCGACATCCTCTACTACGCCTCGCGCTACCTGGCCGGTGCCATCGACCCGCGCTTCGCCTCGCCCCAGGTGATCGCCGACAACATGCACGAGGGCCGCAACGGCCTGCGCGAGGGGCAGGGCTTCTATGACTACGCAGGTGTGGACGTGGAGGCCTACAAGCTGCGCCGCCTCGGCGAATTCACCCGCAAGCTCGACCTGATGGGGCTCGCCCCGCGTTTCAACGGGGCCTTGAGGCAGGCGTGAGCACGTCCCTCGCGGCCCCGGTTGCCGGGCGGCGGGCACAGTGCCCGCCGCCGTATCTACATGAACCACGGACCACGAGGTAACGATGCGCCTGTTCGAACTGATCACCTTCACCCTGCGTGTGCGCACCACGGCCGATGCCCTGGCACGCCTGGAAGAAACCCTGGCCAGCAGCGGCCCCGGCTGCACCCTGATGGGCTGCTGGGCCTCGGAAATCGGCCCGTTGAACCAGGTCATCGTGCTGCGCGGCTTCACCGACGAGCTGGCCCGCCAGGCCGAGCGCGAGCGCTACCTGCTGGCGCGGGACGCCTTCGGCATCGAATGCTTCATGACCGACATGAAGGTGGAGAACTACACGCTGTTCCCCTTCCTCGAACCCCTGGCACCGGGCGCCCATGGGCCCTTCTACGAACTGCGGGTGTACGACCTGATCCCCTCCGGCCTGGCGCCGACCCTGGAAGGCTGGAAGAAGGCCGTCGGCCCGCGCACCGGCGAGGACTATTCCCAGGTCTACGCAGCCTTCTACGCTACCGATGGCCGCACTCCGCGCTATCTGCACATCTGGCCCTACGCCAGCCTGGAGCAACGCCTCGACGTGCGCACCCGCGCGGTGGCCGATGGCGTCTGGCCGCCGGAAAACTCCGGCCCGCAGCTGCGCGACATGCACTCCACCGCGTGCCTGCCGGCGCGTTTCTCGCCGTTGCGGTGAGGGGTTGATGCATCGCCTGGTGGATGAAAAGAGCGTCATCCACCCTACACAGCGTTCAGCTTCGTAGGGTGGGTGAAACCCGCGAAAGTCTTGCACCGCAGGCGTCGGGTTGCACCCGACCTACGGTGGCACGGTGCGTAGGTTGGTGCCGAGCGCAGCGAGGCCCAACACAGCGATCCCCGGCCTCGCTGCGGACACTCCCTGTGGGAGCGGCTTCAGCCGCGAAAGACCTGCCGCCGGCACTGGGCCGCGAGTGGTCGGATGCTCCATCGCGAATGAATTCGCTCCCACGATGGGGCAGCGCGCCGGCTGGATTTCGTCAGGCAAAAAAAGCCCCGCGACAGGGGCACCGTCGCGGGGCGAGAGGTCGGCCGGGGGGCGGCCGAGCCAGGAGGAGAGGTCAGGCCTGGGGTTGCCAGCCGCCGCCGAGGGCCTTGTAGATGGCGACGATGCCGCTGTAGAGCTCCACTTCGGCCTGGGCCTGGGCGTCTTCGGCGGCCAGGCGCTCGCGTTCGGCGTCCAGCAGCACGAGGAAGTCCACGGTGCCTTCGCGGTAGCGCACGGCGGCCTGCTGGGCGGCGGCGCGGGTGGCCTCCGACTGGCGGACCAGGGCGATCAGCCGCTGCTGGCGCTTGGCGTAGTCACTGAAGGCGTTCTCCGACTCTTCCAGGGCCAGCAGCACCTGCTGCTCGTAACCGGCCAGGGCGCCGTCGGCTTCGGCTTCGGCGCCGCGCAGGCGGGCCCGCACGCTGCCGAGGTCGAAGGCGGCCCAGCTGATGGTCGGCGCCACGCCCCAGGCACGGGCGGCGGAGGAGCCGATCTGCGAGCCGCGCCCGGCGGTGAAGCCGAGGAAGCCGGAGAGGCTGACCCGGGGGAACAGGTCCGCCGTGGCCACGCCGACATTGGCGGTGGCGGCGGCCAGCTGGCGCTCGGCGGCGGCGACGTCGGGGCGGCGACGCAGCAGCTCGGCGGGGTCGCCGATGGGCAGTTCCTTGGCGATCACCGGCAGCGGCTTGGGCGCCAGGTCCACGGTCAGCTGCTCCGGGCGCTGGCCGAGCAGGGTGGCGATGCGGTTGCGCGAGCGCACTTCGAGGGCCTGCAGTTGCGGCAGGGTGGCTTCGGTGGCGGCCAGGCGGCCGTCGGCGCGCAGCACGTCCAGCTCGTTGCCGACGCCGGCGTCACGCAGTTGCTCGGTGAGGCCGCGGGATTCCTGCTGGTTCTTCAGGTTTTCGCGGGCGATGCGTTCACGCAGCTGGGCGCCGCGCAGGTTGCCGTAGGCGTCCACCAATTCGGCGATCAGGCTGACCTGCAGCTGTTGCAGTTCGGCCTGGGCGACGCCGATCTCGGCATCGCTGGCCTCGATCTGGCGCTGGATGCGGCCGAACAGGTCCAGCTCCCAGGCCATGTCCAGGCCCAGGTCGTAGCGCTCGGCGTTGACGCGCTGCTCGGTCTGGCCGGGCTGCTGGCCCTTGCCGACTTCGGCACTGGCGCGGCTGGTGATGGTCGGCAGCTGGTCGTTGCCGACGTCGTCACGGATGGCGCGGGCGGCGCGCAGGCGGGCGAAGGCCACGCGCAGCTCGCGGTTCTGTTCGAGGGACTGCTGCACCAGCTGGTTCAGGGTCGGGTCGTCGAACTGTTGCCACCAGAGGGTTTCGAAGCGGGCGCGGTCGTAGTGGCCGGCGTCCGCGGCAGCGAGCCGCGCGGGCTCGCTGTCGGGGGCCTTGTAGTCCGGGCCCACGGCGCAGGCGCTCAAGGCGAGGGCCAGCAGGGCAGGGGCGAAAGCCTTGTTGATCATGCGTGCAGTTCCTTGAGTTTCTGGGCCTTGGCCGCCTTGCGGGCTTCGCCTTTCTCGACGAAGCCGCGGATCAGCACATAGAACACGGGGGTCAGCAGCAGGCCGAAGAAGGTCACGCCGATCATCCCGCTGAACACCGCTACACCCATGGCGTGGCGCATTTCGGCGCCGGCGCCGGAGGAGAGCACCAGGGGTACCACGCCCATGATGAAGGCGATGGAGGTCATCAGGATCGGGCGCAGACGCAGGCGGCAGGCTTCCAGGACCGCGGCCAGGCGGTCGAGGCCTTCTTCCTGTTTCTCCTTGGCGAACTCGACGATGAGGATGGCGTTCTTGCACGCCAGGCCCACCAGGACGATCAAGCCGATCTGGGTGAAGATGTTGTTGTCGCTACCGGCGAGCATTACCCCGACGATGGCCGAGAACAGCACGGTCGGCACGATCAGGATCACCGCCAGCGGCAGGCTCCAGCTTTCGTACTGGGCGGCCAGCACCAGGAAGGCCAGCAGCACGCAGAGCGGGAAGATGAAGATCGCGGTGTTGCCGGCGAGGATCTGCTGGTAGGTCAGGTCCGTCCATTCGTAGGTCATGCCGTTGGGCAGTTCTTCCTTGAGCAGCTTGGCGATCGCTTCCTCGGCCTGGCCGGAGCTGTAGCCCGGGGCGGCGGCACCGTTGATCTCGGCGGTGATGAAGCCGTTGTAGTGCATCACGCGGTCCGGGCCGGAGGCGTTGTCGACCTTGACGAAGGTGGACAGCGGGATCATCTCGCCACGGTTGTTGCGCACCTTCAGCTGGCCGATCTGCTCGGGTTCGAGGCGGAACGGCTGGTCGGCCTGGACGTTGACCTGGTAGGTACGGCCGAAGCGGTTGAAGTCGTTCGCGTACAGCGAGCCGAGGTAGACCTGCATGGTGTCGAAGATGTCGCTGATGGCGACGCCGTGGGTCTTGGCCTTTTCGCGGTCGATGTTGGCATCCACCTGCGGGACGTTGACCTGGTAGCTGGTGAACACCGACATGGGGTTCAGCTCGGGAAGCTGGCGCGCCTTGTTGATGATGTTCTGGGTCTGCTTGTACAGCTCCTCGTAGCCCAGGTTGCCGCGATCCTCCACCTGCAGGCGGAAGCCGCCGATGGTGCCGAGGCCTTGTACGGGCGGCGGCGGGAAGATGGCGATGTAGGCGTCCTGGATGCCGGCGAACTCCTTGTTCAGCTCGGCGGCGATGGCACCGGCGGACATGGACGGGTCACGGCGCTCGTCGAAGGGCTTGAGCGGGGTGAACACGATGCCGCTGTTGGGGCTGTTGGTGAAGCCGTTGATGGAGAGGCCGGGGAAGGCCACGGTGTTTTCCACGCCCGGGTGCTTGGCGGCGATCTCGGACATGCGCTTGATCACCGCTTCGGTGCGATCCAGGGTCGCGGCGTCGGGCAGTTGGGCGAAGGCCACCAGATACTGCTTGTCCTGCTGCGGCACGAAGCCGGCCGGGGTGCTGGAGAAGCCCATGTAGCCGAGCACCAGGATGCCGCCGTAGACCAGCAGGGCCACCGAGCTGCCGCGCAGCACGCGGCGCACGGTGCCGACGTAGCCGTTGCCGGCGCGCTCGAAGACGCGGTTGAACGGGCCGAACAGCCAGCCACCGAAGAGCTTGTCGAGGATGCGCGAGAAGCGGTCCTTGGGCGCGTGGTGGTCTTTCAGCAGCACGGCGGCCAGCGCCGGGGACAGGGTCAGCGAGTTGAAGGCCGAGATCACGGTGGAGATGGCGATGGTCAGCGCGAACTGCTGGTAGAACTGCCCGGTGAGGCCGGAGATGAAGGCGGTGGGCACGAACACGGCGCACAGCACGAGGGCGGTGGCGACGATGGGGCCGGTCACTTCCTTCATGGCCTGGCGGGTGGCGTCCACCGGCGACTTGCCGAGGCCGATGTTCCGCTCGACGTTTTCCACGACGACGATGGCGTCGTCCACCACGATGCCGATGGCCAGTACCAGGCCGAACAGCGACAGGGCGTTGAGGGAGAAGCCGAACAGGTGCATCACCGCGAAGGTGCCGATCAGCGAGACCGGTACGGCCACCAGCGGGATGATCGAGGCGCGCCAGGTCTGCAGGAACAGGATCACCACCAGCACCACGAGCACGATGGCTTCGAGCAGGGTGTGGACCACCGCCTCGATGGAGCCGCGCACGAAGATGGTCGGGTCATAGACGATTTCGTAGTCCATGCCCTGGGGGAAGCTCTTCTTCAGCTCGGCCATGCGGCCCCGCACGGAGTCGGAGATCTCGATGGCGTTGGAGCCGGGGCGCTGGAACACCGGGATGGCCACGGCCGGCTGGTTGTTCAGCAACGAGCGCAGGGCGTACTGGCTGGAGCCCAGCTCGATGCGTGCCACGTCGCGCAGGCGGGTGATCTCGCCGTCGTCGCCGGCACGGATGATGATGTTCTCGAACTCTTCCTCGGTCACCAGGCGGCCCTGGGTGTTGATCGAGAGCTGGAAGCTGTTGCCCGCATCGGACGGCGGCGCACCCAGGGCACCGGCCGCAACCTGGCGGTTCTGCTCGCGGATGGCGTTGACCACGTCGGTGGCGGTGAGGTTGCGCGAGGCCACCTTGTTCGGGTCCAGCCAGACGCGCAGGGAGTAGTTGCCCATGCCGAACAGCTGCACGTCGCCCACGCCGTCCAGGCGCGCCAGCTCGTCCTTCACGTTGAGCGCGGCGTAGTTGGACAGGTAGAGCATGTCGTAGCGGTTATCCGGCGAGGTCAGGTGCACCACCATGGTCAGGTCCGGGGAGGCCTTGTCCACGGTCACGCCGAGCCGCTGCACTTCGGTGGGCAGGGTGGGCATGGTCCGGGTGACGCGGTTCTGCACCTGCACCTGGGCGTTGTCCAGGTCGGTACCCAGGGCGAAGGTGATGGTCAGGGTCAGCTTGCCGTCGTTGGTGGACTGGGACGACATGTAGAGCATGCCTTCCACGCCGACGATGGCCTGCTCCAGGGGCGAGGCCACGGTTTCACCGATCACCTTGGGGTTGGCGCCGGGGAAGTTGGCGCGCACGACCACGGTGGGCGGGACCACCTCGGGGTATTCGCTGATGGGCAGCTGGAACAGCGAGATGGCGCCGCCGATCAGGATCAGCAGCGACAGCACGGCGGCGAAGATCGGCCGCAGGATGAAGAACTGGGAAAAATTCATGTCGTACTACCTCAACCGCGCGGAGCGACGGCAGGTTTGGCGTTCTGTTCGGCGACACGCGGTGCGTCACGGCCTTCCACGCTCTGGCGCAGGCGGGCCAGCTCGGCGAGGGTGCTCTCGTCGGCCATGGGCACGGACTGCGGATCGACGGTGGCGCCGGGCATGGTGTGCTGCAGGCCGTTGACCACGATCTTCTCGCCCTTGGCCAGGCCGGTGCGGATGATGCGCAGGCCCTGGACCTTCGGGCCGAGCTCGATGGCGCGGTAGGCCACGGTGTTGTTCTCGCCCAGGACGAGGACGAACTTCTTGCCCAGGTCGGTGCCGATGGCATCGTCCTTGATCAGCGCAGCGGGGTAGGTGTCGCTGCCCACCAGCTTGATGCGGGCATAGAGGCCGGGGGTGAAGCGGCCGTCCTTGTTGTCGAACACGGCGCGGCCACGGATGGTGCCGGTGCGCGGGTTGACCTGGTTGTCGAGGAAGTCCAGCTGGCCCAGGTGCGGGTTGCCGGTCTCGCTGGTCAGGCCCAGGTACACGGGGCTGGCACCACGGGCATCGCCGCCGGCCTTGCGGGCCAGTTCGACGTACTTGAGGAAGACGCGCTCGTCGGCATCGAAGTAGGCGTAGACCTTGTCGGTGGAGACCACGGAGGTCAGCAGCGACTGGCCGGCGTTGACCAGGTTGCCTTCGGTGATCTCGGCGCGGCTGACGCGGCCGTCGATGGGCGAGGTGATGCGGGTGAAGCTGAGGTTGAGCTTGGCGTTGTCCAGCTCGGCCTGGGTGGCGGCGACGGCGGCCTGGGCTTCCAGGGCAGCGCTGCTGCGGGCATCGGCCAGCTCGGCGGAGATGGCGTTGCTCTGGCGCAGGCGGTCACCGCGACGGGCTTCGTTCAGCGCGCGGGTCTGGCTGGCGCGGGCTTGTTGCAGCTGGGCTTCGAGGCGTTTCACTTCGGCCTGGAAGGGGCGCGGGTCGATCTGGAAGAGCAGGTCGCCCTTCTTCACCAGGCTGCCTTCGCGGAAGGACACGCTGTCGATGTAGCCGGAGACGCGCGGGCGGATCTCGACGGATTCCGGCGCCTCCAGGCGGCCGGTGAATTCGTCCCATTCGTTGATCGGCTGTTGCAGCACTTCGGCCACGCTGACCTTGGCGGCAGCGGGTGCAAGCGTGGCTTCGGGGGCCTTACCGCACGCCACCAGCACCAGCAGGGATGCGAGGGTGAGGCCGGTTCGCCAGGTGGATTTCGTGGACTGTTCCATGTGTAGCTCCGCCAATTGGATTTGTAGATGGGCGGAGTCTGCTGGCTGGCTCGTCCATGCACGAATCGAACGCCACGAAGATAAATATCACCGTCAGTGATGAATCGCTTTTTTCCATTGATAGTAAGTGGCTTGCCCTGGAAAACCGCACTGGAATGGGGATTTCAGCGGTCCACTGCACGGTTTTCGAGCATTCACGGGATTGCTTGCAGGGGGGTATCCGGGGCGTTCTATCGATAGAAGCGAATGGCTGTTCTTTTCATCGATTCGGGCCTGCGCTGGCGCTCAGTCGTAGGCGCGAGCTCTGCTCGCGAAGCGCCGTGCCGTGCCGTGGGGATTCGGTGGGCTGAAGCGGAGCGCCGCCCGGCCCACCCTACGGGCCTGGTGGATGAAAAAAGCGTCATCCACCCTGCAGTCGTGCCCCCAACAGGACCCGGACGTTTCGACGGAGCGCTGCTCCCTGTAGGGGCGACTTCAGTCGCCAAGCGGTGCGTGGCTGGATTATTCGAGGCTGTCCGGGTCGCCGCAGTACATCTGGATGCGCGAGCGCAGCCAGCGCTCGGCGGGGTCGTTGTCCTGGGCGCCGCGCCAGGCCATGGACAGTTCGAAGGCACGGCCGCCGTAGGGCGGGTCCTCCACGCGCAGGCCGCCTGCGGCGGTGAGGGCTGCGGCGGTGTAGTCGGGCACCACGGCGACGATGTCGGTCCCGGCGAGCAGGGCACCGAGGCCATTGAACTGCGGCACGGCCAGCACCACGCGGCGCTTGCGTCCCAGTTTCTCCAGTTCCTCGTCGACGAAGCCGGACAGGTCGCCCGCATAGGAGACCAGCGCGTGGGGGCGCGCGCAGTAGTCCTCCAGGCTCAGCGGGCCGGGTACGGCATCGGCACGCAGGAGCTTGGACTTGGAGCGGCGGATGGTCTTGCGCTTGGCGTTGGCCGGCAGCTCGTCGGTGTAGCTGACACCCACTGAGATCTCCCCGGAGGCCAGCAGGTTGGGCATGAGCAGGTAGTTGGTGCGGCGCACCACCAGCACCACGCCCGGCGCTTCGGCACGCAGGCGGCGGAGCAGGGCGGGCAGCAGGCCGAACTCGACGTCATCGGACAGGCCGATGCGGAACACCGCGTTGCTGGTGGCCGGGTCGAAGTCGGCGGCACGGCTGACCGCCGTGGAAATGGAGTCCAGCGCCGGGGAGAGCAGGGCGAAGATCTCCACTGCGCGGGCGGACGGCTCCATGCTGCGGCCGGTACGCACGAACAGCGGGTCATCGAAGAGGGTACGCAGCCGCGCGAGGGCTGCACTGATGGCGGGCTGGCCGAGGAAGAGCTTCTCCGCCGCCCGAGTCACGCTGCGCTCATGCATGAGCGTCTCGAACACGATCAGTAGATTGAGGTCAACTCTACGTAGGTCGTTCCTGTTCATGCAGGGCTACTTCCGAAATGAGTGTGTGAAAAATGAGGCTCTGCAGCGCGGTCGTCAAGGCTCACATCATCCGTGTTTATGACAACTATTGATGCGCGCGGGTGGTTTTAGGGATAAAGCCCGGATAGAGTCCATGGCCATGACAGAGTCACAGGCGAGGTGTGTGATGTCCCGCATGATCCGTTTTCATCAATTCGGCGAGGCCGATGTGCTCAAGCTGGAAGAGCTGCCCACCCCCAAACCGGGGTTCGGCGAAGTTCTGGTGCGCACCCAGGCGCTGGGCGTCAGTTGGAAAGACGTGCTCTGGCGGCAGAACCTGGCCTCCGAACAGGCCCGTCTGCCTGCCGGGCTCGGCTTCGAGCTGGCCGGTGTGGTAGAGGCCGTCGGCGAAGGCGTCGACGACCTGCAGCCCGGCATGGCCGTGGCCAGCTTCCCGTCCGCCACCCCTAATACCTATCCGGCCTGGGGCGACATCGTGCTGATGCCGCGCCGTGCCCTGACCCGCTACCCCGACGTGCTGACCCCGGTCGAGGCCGCCGTGCACTACACGCCGCTGCTGCTGGGCTACTTCGCCCTGGTCGAGCTGGCCAAGGTCAAGCCCGGGCAGCACGTGCTGATCACCGAGGCCGGGCATTGCCTGGCGCCGCAATCGGTGCAGCTGGCCAAGGCGCTGGGGGCGATCGTCATCGCCTCCACCAGCTACCCGGAAAGCCGCCCCTTCCTCAAGGAACTGGGCGCCGACAAGGTCATCGTCACCGAGGAGCAGGACCTGGTCCTGGAGGTCGAGCGCTTCACCGCCGGCAAGGGCGTCGAAGTGGTGCTGGACCAGTGCGCCGGCCCGCAGATGAAGCTGCTGGGCGATGTCGCCTCGCCGCGCGGCAAGTTGATCCTCTATGGCATCAACGGTGGCAATGACGCGGCCTTCCCCGCCTGCGCCGCCTTCAAGAAGCACCTGCAGTTCTTCCGCCACTGCGTGATGGACTTCACCGGTGATCCGGAAACCGGCCTGGAGCGTGACGAGGCCGCCGTGCAGCGGGCTCTGGCGCACATCAACCAGATGACCGGTGACCGCCTGCTCAAGCCGAGCATCGACCGGGTCTTCGAGTTCGCCGACTTCGTCGAAGCGAGCCGCTACATGGAAACCTGCCCGGCCGGTGGCCGCGTGGTCATCCACGTCGCCGACTGATGGGGTGACCGCTGTACCGGATCCGGCGCCACGTGCGCCGGATTTCGTTTGGGTGGAGAACGGGGCGCCTGTCGGTGACGGCGATCGCCCAGGATCGAAGGGGTGGCAGTGTGCGACTCCCACCCCCCGCTTCGGTAGCAGGATTCTGCAGGATTATTGCCTGATCCTGCCGAAGTGTTTCCGGGCCCGAGACGCGCCCCGCGCGCGCAAGTAGAGTTGTCGCCTGATCCGGAGGGCTGAAACCATGACCACACCCGCAACCCTCGAAGAGCAGGGGCAAAGCGCCCCCCTGGGCGCGCAGGCACGCCTCGCACGATTGATTGAACGATTCACCCGGGAGGACGGCATCCACGAGACGCCCATCCCGCGCTTGTCGCTGTTCCGCGCCAGCACCGCCACCGAGCCCATCCACTGTCTCTACGAGCCTGCCCTTGGCATCGTGGTGCAGGGGCGCAAGCAGGCCATGCTCAACGACGAGACCTACATCTATGGCCAATCCCAGTACCTGATCGTCTCCCTCGACCTGCCGGTGATCGGCCAGATCCTCGATGCCAGCCCCGAGGTGCCCTACCTCGGCCTGCGCCTGAACCTGCAGCCCGCGCTCATCAGCCAGTTGCTCCTGGAGATGGAGCGTTCGCCCATGGTCGCCAGTTCCGCGCGCGGCATCTCGGTGTGCAGCCTGGACGAGCCGCTGCAGGACGCGCTGATCCGCCTGGTCGGCCTGCTCGATACGCCGGAGGATATCGGCGTGCTGGCGCCGCTGGTGGAGCGGGAGATCCTCTATCGCCTGCTGCTCGGCGAGCGCAGTGCGCAATTGCGCCAGATCGCCTGCGTCGGCAGCCACACCCAGCGCATCGCCAAGGCCGTCAGCTGGTTGAAGAACAACTATCACCGCCCGTTGCAGATCGGTGCCCTGGCCGGTGAGGTGAACATGAGCACCTCGGCGCTGCACCATCACTTCAAGTCGGTCACCGCCATGAGCCCGCTGCAGTTCCAGAAGCAGCTGCGCCTGCAGGAGGCGCGCCGGTTGATGCTCGCCGAGGCGCTGGATGCGGCCACCGCCGGCAGCCGCGTGGGCTACGAGAGCCCTTCGCAGTTCAGCCGCGAATACAGCCGCCTGTTCGGCGAGCCGCCGCAGCGCGACATCGCGCGCCTACGCCAGAGTGCCTGATACCCGCTCCGCTGGTCGTCCCGCCGTCGCAACGGCCGTGGGGCGGCCAGGGAGCTTCTACCCTGAAACAACCGTGCCCTGAACCGGCCCGCCCGTGGCCGGCGCCCCATGAATCCATACCCGTAGAGGTGGAGAAGCCGATGATCACCCTGAACCTGAATGGCCAAGACAAGGAACTCGATATCGCCCCCGACATGCCGCTGCTCTGGGCATTGCGCGATGTCGCCGAAATGACCGGCACCAAGTACGGCTGCGGCATGGCCCTGTGCGGTGCCTGCACGGTGCACGTGGATGGCCAGCCGACGCGGGCCTGCGTGACCCCGGTATCCATGCTGGTGGGCAAGAAGATCACCACCATCGAGGCGGTGGGCGAGGGCGCAGTGGGCAAGGCGGTGCAGGACGCCTGGCGCAAGCTCGACGTGGTGCAGTGCGGCTACTGCCAGTCGGGGCAGATCATGGCGGCCACGGCTCTGCTGGCGGGTAACCGCAAACCCAGCGACGCCGACATCGATGCCGCCATGAGCGGCAACATCTGCCGCTGCGCCACCTATGTGCGCATCCGCGCGGCCATCCACGAAGCAGCCGGCCAACTGGCCTGAGGAGCAACGACATGGGCAAGATCGAGACCCAGAGCACGCCGGGCAACGGCATCCTCAACATCAGCCGGCGGACCTTCCTGCAGGGCAGCGGAGGGCTGGCCCTGGGCGTGCTCTTCTCGCCGCTCCTGGACGCCGCCGAGATGTTCGCCGCCGACGCGCGCTTCGAACCCAACGCCTTCGTGCGCATCGCCCGCGACGGCACCGTGACCGTGGTCGCCAAGCATGTGGAGATGGGGCAGGGTGCCTACACCGGCCTCGCCACCCTGGTGGCCGAGGAACTGGACGCCGACTGGAGCCGTGTGGTGGTCGAAGGCGCGCCGGCCAACGCTGCCGTCTACAACAACCTGGCCTTCGGCACCCTGCAGGGCACCGGTGGCAGCAGCGCCATGGCCAACTCCTTCGAGCAGATGCGCAAGGCCGGGGCCAGCGCGCGGGCCATGCTGGTCGCTGCCGCCGCCAAGAAGTGGAAGGTGCCGGCGGAATCCATCACCGTCAGCGAAGGCGTGGTCGCCCATGCCGCCTCCGGCAACAAGGCCGGCTTCGGCGAGCTGGCCGAGGCGGCCGCGCAGGAATCGGTGCCCACCGAGGTGAAGCTCAAGGCACCCAAGGACTTCAAGCTCATCGGCCAGATGACCGCCAAGCGCAAGGACAGCCACGACAAGACCAACGGCAGCGCCGTCTTCACCCAGGATTTCAAGCTGCCCGGCATGCTGGTGGCGGTGGTCGCCTACCCGCCGCGCTTCGGCGGCGTGCCGAAGACGGTGGACGCGAGCAAGGCCAAGGCCATCGCCGATGTGGTGGAGGTGGTCGAGTTCCGCGACCTGCCCCATGGCCGTGCCGGGGTCGCCGTACTGGCGAAGAACACCTGGGCCGCACGCCAGGGCCGCGACGCGCTGGTCATCGAATGGGACGAGAGCAAGGCCTTCAAGCTGGGCAGCGCCGAGATCTTCGCCAAGTACCGCGAGAGCGCTGGCAGGCCGGGGCTGATGGCCGCGCGCAGCGGTGACGTCGAGGCCGCGTTGGCCAAGCCGGCGAAGCTGATCGAGGCGGACTTCGAATTCCCCTACCTGGCCCACGCGGCGATGGAGCCGATGAACTGCCTGGTCCGGCTCTCCGACGGTGCCTGCGAGCTGTGGAACGGCGAGCAGTGGCAGACCGGCGACCAGGTGACGGTGGCCAAGTACCTGGGCATCCCCGTGGAGAAGGTCGCCATCACCCAGCTCTACGCCGGCGGCAGCTTCGGCCGCCGTGCCAACCCGCTTTCCGACTACCCGCTGGAGGCGGTGGCGGTGGCCAAGGCCGCGCGCGACAAGGGCATCAAGGCGCCGGTGAAACTGGTCTGGACCCGTGAGGACGACACCCGCGGCGGCTACTACCGCCCGGCCTACCTGCACCGCGCGCGTCTCGCGCTGGACGCCGAGGGCAAGCTGCTGGCCTGGCATCACCGCATCGTCGGCCAGTCCATCATCAAGGGCACCGGCATGGAGGCCTTCCTGATCAAGGACGGCATCGACAACACCTCCGTGGAAGGGCTGGCGAACCTCTCCTACGCCGTGCCCAACCTGCAGGTGGAGCTGTCCACCCCCGAGGACATCCACGTCCCGGTGCAGTGGTGGCGCTCGGTGGGCCACACCCACACCGGCTTCGCTGCCGAGGTGCTGATCGACGAAGCGGCGACCACCGCCGGCAAGGACCCGTACGACTACCGCCACGCGCTGCTGGAGAAGCATCCGCGCCATCGCGGCGTGCTGGAGCTGGTGGCGGACAAGGCCGGCTGGAAGCAGCCGCTCAAGGCTGGCGGCGAGGGTGAGAAGCGCGGTCGCGGGATCGCCGTGCACGAATCCTTCGGCAGCTATGTGGCCCAGGTGGTGGAGGTGACGGTGAAGGCCGATGGCAGCTACAAGGTGGACCGCGTGGTCTGCGCCGTGGATTGCGGCGTGCCGATCAACCCCGATGTGATCCGGGCGCAGATGGAGGGCGGTATCGGCTTTGGCCTGGCGGCAGCACTGCATAGCGCGGTGACGCTGAAGGACGGAGCGGTGGAGCAATCCAACTTCCACGACTTCCAGGTGTTGCGGATCAACGAGATGCCGGCCGTGGAGGTGCACATCCTGCCGTCCACCGAGCAGCCCACCGGGGTGGGTGAGCCCGGGGTTCCGCCCCTGGCCCCGGCACTGGCCAACGCCCTGCATGCGGCGGTGGGCGTGCGCCTGCGAACCCTGCCGTTCCCCGCCCAGGTCAAGGCCTGAGGCGGCGCGACCGGGCCGCCGGAATCAGGCGGCCTGGTTGCGGATCAGCTGGCGCAGGGCGCGACGCTCGGCAATCGGCGTCGGCGCCTGGAGCATCTCGAAGGTGCCGTCTTCCTGGCAGACGGCGACTTCGGTTTCGAAGTGCAGATGGAATTCATCCAGGGTGACGTGGGTGACCAGGTAGCTGCTGTCGACGATTTTCGAGTAGGCGGTCATGGCTGGCATCTCGGTTCATGGGGCACAAGGCCGATGAGCGAATCTTGCCGGTGCGCTGGCAATCGGAGAATTGAAAGGGGCTGATGGTGAGTATCAGTGACGTCGATGCTTGCCGTTGCGCTGCCGGAGGATGCGGTTTCGCCGCCTGTTTCCTCGCTTTCGCGGCGGCTCTATAGTGGGCGCCGGATGCCGGGGCAGACCTCGGCGAGACTGATTGCAAGGAGTGAAACCATGTCCAACCCCGTCACCATGCGCGCCCTCGTGCTCGAGGATTACCAGAGCGGCCGTTTCATCCAGCAGGAGATCGCCCGCCCGGTCGCCGGCGAGGGCCAGGTCCTGGTGCGTATCGAGGCCAGCGGGGTCAACCCCATCGACTACAAGATCCGCACCGGCCGGGCGCCCTATGCCGACCCGGTGCTGCCGGCGGTGCTGGGCACCGAGCTGGCCGGCGTGGTCGAGGCGGTGGGCGCGGGCGTCAGCCGCTTCAAGGTGGGTGACGAGGTCTACGGCCTGGTCGGCGGCGTGCGCGGCCTGCAAGGCACCCTGGCCGAATTCTCTGCGGTGGACTGGCGCCTGCTGGCGCTGAAGCCGAAGAACCTGAGCATGCGCGAAGCCGCGGCACTGCCGCTGGTGTTCCTCACCGCCTGGGAAGGCCTGGTGGACAGCGCGCGCCTGCATGCCGGGCAGACGGTGCTGGTCACCGGTGGTTCCGGCGGCGTGGGCCATATCGCCGTGCAGATCGCCAAGGCCTTCGGCGCCGAGGTGTTCGCCACCGCCTCGCCGGCCAAGCACGAGATGGTGCGCGGCCTGGGCGCCACGCCCATCGACTACCACACCACCAAGGCGGCCGATTACGTGGCGGCCTTCACCGGCGGCAAGGGCTTCGACGTGGTCTACGACACCGTGGGCGGCAGCTCCCTCGACGACGCCCTGGAGTCGGTGCGCATCCGTGGCCATGTGGTCAGCTGTGCCGCCTTCGGCACCCACAGCCTGGCGCCATCCTCGCTGCGGGCGGCGACCGTCAATGGCGTGTTCGTGTTGCTGCCGATGCTTACCGGTGAGGGCCGTGCCCACCACGGCGAAGTCCTCGCCGACGCCACGCGCCTGGTGGAGGCCGGCAAGCTAAAGCCGGTGCTCGACCCGCGTCATTTCACCCTGGCGACCGCCCACGACGCCCACGACGCGGTGGAGCAGGGCACCGCCTTCGGCAAGATCGTCATCGATATAGCCGAGTGAACCCCGGACAACGGCGGTGATGGGTTTCGCTGCGCCGGAGTTCAATTCGCAGGATGGGTAGAGCCGTGCGAAACCCATGCTGGGGGTCGCCGATGATCGTGGTGTTCCAGGTACGGATCGATGGGTTTCGCTGCGCTCTACGCCATCCTACGGGCCGCAGTTCGACTCGCAGGATGGGTAGAGCCGTGCGAAACCCATGCTGGGGGCGCTGATGATCGTGGTGTTCCAGGTACGGATCGATGGGTTTCGCTGCGCTCTACCCATCCTACGGGCCGCAGTTCGACTCGTAGGATGGGTAGAGCCGTGGGAAACCCATGCTGGGGTCGCCGATGGTCGCGGTGTTCCAGGCTCGGATCGATGGGTTTCGCTGCGCTCCACGCCATCCTACGGGCCGGAGTTCGACTCGTAGGATGGGTAGAGCCGTGCGAAACCCATGCTGGGGGCGCCGATGATCGCGGTGTTCCAGGTACGGATCGATGGTTTCGCCGCGCTCTACCCATCCGATTTGCCGCGAGGTCAGGGTTCCAGCGGAACCCAGGTCGGATCGGAAAGCCGTTCCACCAGCCGATCGAACACCCGCCGCACCCGGGGTGACACCGGGCCGCGCTGGGGCCGGTAGACGAACATCTGCCAGGACGGCGATTCGTCGTCGACCAGCACCCGCACCATGCGTCCGCTGCGGATGTGCGGCGTCACCAGGTAGCTGGGCAGTTGCCCGAAGCCGACGCCCGCCAGCACCGCCTCGCATTCGCACTCCTGGTCGTCGGTGGTGAAGGCGGCGCGCTGCGGTTGCAGCTGGCGGTCCTCGGCGAAGGTCCAGGGCCAGAGGCGCCCGGTATTGCCGTCGATCAGCGCGGTGGTCGGCAGCCGGTTCAGGGCATCGATGTCTTCCGGGGTGCCGACGCGCTCGATCAGTGCCGGCGCGCCCACCACGTAGAGCGGCACGGTCGCCGTGGGGCGGGCGATGTAGCGGCGATCGCGGATGAAGCCCATGCGCACGCCGATATCGATCTGCTCGTCGACCGAATCCGTCATCTGGTCCGACAGGCGCATGTCCAGCACGATCTCGGGGTGCTCGCGTTGCAACTCGGCCAGCAGCGGCAGCACGAAGCGCCGGCCGATGGAGCGGGGTGCAGCGACGCCCACGCGGCCGGCCATCTCGTCCCGGCCCCGGCGGACGTGGCGCTGGAACAGCTGGTCGAAGCTGCCCAGGGTCTCCCGCGCCTGGGCCGCCAGCAGTTCGCCGTAGGCGGTGATCTGCACCTGTCGCGTGCTGCGATGGAACAGCGGCTCGCCCACCAGTTGCTCCAGGTCCTTGATCGCCCGGGTCACCGTCTGCGGGGAGGCGCCGAGGCGCGTGGCGGCTTCGCGAAAGCTGGCGGACTCGGCGGCGATGCAGAAGATGCGCAGCATTTCCATTCGGTTGAGCATGTCGGCGGCCTTCGGACTGTTCCGGAATCTGGAATTCCGCAATCCTAATCCTTCCATTCCCTGGGCGTCATCGGATTTCCATACTGGCCTCCAGCAGCAGGAACCCCTCCTGCCGGCAGCCAACCTGAGGAACCCGACATGAGCAACAACATCAACGGCAAAGTCATCGTCATCACCGGCGCCAGCAGCGGCCTCGGCGAAGCCGCCGCCCGGCACCTGGCCGCCCTGGGCGCCTCGGTGGTGCTCGGTGCGCGCCGCGTCGACCGTCTCGACGCGCTGGTCAGCGAAATCACCGCTGCCGGCGGCAAGGCCGTGGCCTTCGCCACCGACGTCACCGACCCGGCGCAGGTCCGCGCCCTGGTCCAGGGCGGCATCGAGGCCTTCGGCCGCATCGACGTGCTGGTCAACAACGCCGGCCTGATGGCCATCGCGCCGCTCTCCGAAACCCCGGTGCAGGAGTGGGACCGCATGATCGACATCAACATCAAGGGCGTGCTCTACGGCATCGCGGCGGCGCTGCCGGTGTTCCAGGCACAGCGCAGTGGCCAGTTCATCAACGTCGCCTCGGTGGCCGGCCACAAGGTGTTCAGCCCGGGCGGCACCGTGTACAGCGGCACCAAGTTCGCCGTGCGCGCCATCAGCGACGGCCTGCGTCATGAAGTGGGCGGCGATATCCGCGTCACCGTCATCTCCCCCGGCGCGGTGGATTCGGAACTGAAGCTGGGCAGCTCCCACGAGGAAAGCCGCCAGGCCCTGGGCGAGTTCTACAAGCTGGCGATCCCCGCCGAATCCGTCGCCCGGGCCATCGCCTACGCGGTGGAGCAACCGGCGGACGTGGACATCAGCGAAGTGGTGCTGCGCCCGACCGTGCAGGACTTCTGATCGAGCGGGTGTACCTGCGCAGCAAAACGAAACGGCCCCCATGGGCCGTTTTTCATTCGGTCTTCAGGCATCGCGTCCTAGGAGTGTTGCTGAGCTATCGGCGCTGCTGGTGAGGGCCGGAGTTCCGAACCCATCAGGACAAACGCGTGCCGTAGGTTGTGCCGTGCGCACCTCCGCTCGGTGCTTCCGGCGAGTCCAGGTGCGCGCAGCACACCCTACATCTGAGCCACGTGCTTCTCTGGCTGTTCGCCGACTCACTTCGACAAACGCACCGCCAGCTCGTCCACCTCCACGGCCCAGTCGGCGTCCTGCACCAGGGCATTGCGCAGGAAGGCGCTCTGGGCTTCGTTCCAGAAGGGCGCTTCGTGGATCTTCTGGCCGTCGGCGAGGGGGTGGTCGGCGATGAAGGCCTCGATCCTGTCGTGCTCGGATGCCAGGCCGAGCTGCTCGAAGAGGGTGGCGAGGTTGTGCGGGGTCGTATCCATTGAGGGCTCCGTTACGGATGGGAAAGATGCAGGGACTATAGACCCGTGCTCCGCGCTTTTAGTGTCGGTGAATCCTGCGCTAAGGTGGCGCGCCCGCCCATGCGGGGTGGGCATCTGAGCAAGGAACCCATCATGCATTTCAATGCCCTGGTCCCGGAGTTGCTGGTCGTCGATTTCGCCCGCAGCCTGGATTTCTATTGCCGTGTCCTGGGTTTCGACGTGGCGTACCAGCGCCCCGAGCACCGCTTCGCCTACCTGCGCTTCGGCGAGGCCCAGCTGATGCTGGAGGAGGACGACGGCGAGGCCTCGGAGTGGCGGGTCGAGCCCCTGGAACCGCCATTCGGGCGTGGGCTCAACCTGTCGATCCGTTGCGCCGACGCGCTCGCGTTGGTCGCGCGCATCGAGGCGGCCGGGGTGTCCTTGCGGCGCGCAGCCGAGGAACGCTGGTACCGCCGGGACGAGCAGGCGCACGGTGAGCTCAACTTCCTCCTCCAGGACCCGGACGGCTACCTGCTGCGCTTCCACCAGAGCCTTGGGCTGCGCGCGTGCGGCGATGCTTTGCCGCCTGGGGCGTGACGGCGGCGCAGGCGCTGAGCTTCAGTGGACCCCCGCGAACGCGGGGGCCTGCTGGGCGGATGCGCTGGAAATCTTTGCCGACGCCACGGAACCCGTGCCGCTGGGCTGGTTCAAATCGGCACTGATTCCTTCACATGCCGATTCCGGAGCTGTCATGCGTACCCACACCAAACTTCTGTTGGCAGGCCTTTGCTTCCTTCCCCTGGCCGGTTGCTTCAAGGGGGAAGTCGACCAGTCTGTGCTTTGCACCTACAGCTCCGATGCCGAGGCGCGCCAGTGCAAGGAAGGCGAGCTGTCCTGGTTCAAGCCGGCCCGCTGGAGCAGCGAGCAGCTTCCCTTGAGCGTTGCCGCGGCGTACTGCAACTTCAACCACGAGGTGATGTACAACAACGCCGGGGTGATCTGCGTGTTCACCGAGAAGCGCATGAGCCTGGTCAAGAACAGCCAGTAACCCCGCCGGGCGCCCACAAAAAAGCCAGCATCACGCTGGCTTTTTTTGTGCCGGTGCGCCGGATCAGCGCTTGCCCATCGAGCGGCGCGAGCCGCGTGGTGCCGCGCCGGGGCGCTGGCCGCGGTCGTGGGACTTGAGGGTCTGGTACCAGGGCACGTTCTGCTTCTTCACGGCCTTGGCCGGGGCGGCCGCCTCGGCGCTGCCTTCGGTCTGGGGCTGTTGCTCGGGGCTGGTGGTTTCGCTGGTGTTCATGGTCGGTCCGGGGGCGCATGGGCGCCGGGTTGATCGTGGTTGGCCGTGTTCGAGGCGCGCAATCATACATCAAGTCGTTGGTGCCTGCCGTGGCTTCGTCTGGATGGAAGTCGAGCCGGAAGGGGCGGAAAAAGGCCGACCTGACATGAGTCAATGTGACTCATTGCCGTTTGGCAGATGATTTCCCCCATCGAAATCCAGCCATTCGGGATACCAAGATGAAGCAGCCAAGCAAGCAGAAACTGACCTGGGCGGCGGCACTGCTGGCCGCCGTGGCGGTGGCCGCCGGCGCCTGGTGGGTGTTGCGGCCGGTCGGCCTGGGCGAGGGGTTCGCCAGCGGCAACGGGCGGATCGAAGCCACCGAGGTGGACGTGGCGACCAAGCTCGCCGGCCGCGTGTCCGAGATAATGGTCGACGAGGGCGACTTCCTCACCCCCGGCCAGCCGGTGGCGCAGATGGACACCCAGGTGCTGCAGGCGCAGCTGGCCCAGGCCCAGGCGCAGGTGCGCCAGGCCCAGAACGCGCGGCTCACCGCCCAGGCGCTGGTGGCCCAGCGTGAGAGCGAGCAGGCCACGGCCAAGGCGGTGGTCAGCCAGCGCGAGGCGGAACTGGTGGCCACCCAGAAGCGCTTCGCCCGTACCGAGACCCTGGTCAAGCGCAACGCCATGCCCCAGCAGCAACTGGACGATGATCGCGCGGTGATGCAGAGCGCCCAGGCGGCACTGGCCGCCTCGCGCTCCCAGGTGATCTCCGCCCAGGCCGGCATCGAGGCGGCCAAGTCCCAGGTGATCGAGGCGCAGTCGGCCATCGAGGCGGCCAATGCCAGCGTCGCCCGGCTGCAGGCGGACATCGACGACAGCCTGCTCAAGGCCCCCCGCGCCGGCCGCGTGCAATACCGCGTGGCGCAGCCGGGCGAAGTGCTGCCGGCTGGCGGCAAGCTGCTCAACCTGGTGGACCTGGGCGACGTCTACATGACCTTCTTCCTGCCCGCCGGCCAGGCCGGGCGCGTGCACCTGGGCGACGAGGTGCGGCTGATCATCGACGCGGTGCCGCAGTACGTGATCCCCGCCAAGGTCTCCTACGTGGCCAGCGTCGCCCAGTTCACGCCGAAGACGGTGGAGACCGCCAGCGAGCGCGAGAAGCTGATGTTCCGCGTCAAGGCGCGCATCGACCCGGCGCTGCTCAAGCAGCACATGACCGCGGTGAAGACCGGCGTGCCCGGCATGGCCTACCTGCGCCTGGATGCCGAACGGCAATGGCCGCAGCACCTGCAGGTGAAGGTGCCCTGATGAACGCCTCCGACGGCAGCGTCGCCCACCTGGCCGGGGTCAGCCTGGCCTACGGCCAAACCTTCGCCCTGCACGAGGTCGACCTGGCGATCCCGGCCAACCGCATGGTCGGCCTGATCGGCCCGGACGGCGTCGGCAAGTCCAGCCTGCTGGCGTTGCTGGCCGGCGCGCGGAAGATGCAGCAGGGCGAGATCGAGGTGCTGGGCGGCGACATGCGCTCGGCCCGCCACCGCCGCGCCATCTGCCAGCGCGTCGCCTACATGCCCCAGGGGCTGGGCAAGAACCTCTACCCGACGCTGACGGTGTTCGAGAACCTCGACTTCTTCGGCCGCCTGTTCGGCCACGACCGCGCCGAGCGCGAGCGGCGCATCGACGACCTGCTGCGCAGCACCGGCCTCGACCCGTTCCGCGAGCGCCCGGCGGGCAAGCTTTCCGGCGGCATGAAGCAGAAGCTCGGCCTGTGCTGCGCGCTGATCCACGACCCGGACCTGCTGATCCTCGACGAGCCCACCACCGGCGTCGACCCGCTGTCGCGCAACCAGTTCTGGGAGCTGATCGCCCGTATCCGCCAGGGCCGCGACGGCATGAGCGTGCTGGTGGCCACCGCCTACATGGAAGAAGCCGAGCGCTTCGACAGCCTGGTGGCGATGGACGCCGGGCGCGTGCTGGCCACCGGCAGCCCCGCCGAAATCCGCACCCAGACCGGCACCGACAGCCTGGAGGCGGCCTTCATCGCCCTGCTGCCGGAAGAGAAGCGCCGCGACCACCGGCGCCTGGTGATCCCGCCGCTGCCCGAGGGCGAGCGTGCCGTGGCCATCGAGGCGGACGGGCTGACCTGCCGCTTCGGCGAGTTCGTCGCCGTCGACCGCGTCAGCTTCCGCATCGAGCGCGGCGAGATCTTCGGTTTCCTCGGCTCCAATGGCTGCGGCAAATCCACCACCATGAAGATGCTCACCGGCCTGCTGCCCGCCAGCGAAGGCAGTTGCGCGCTGTTCGGCCAGCCGGTGGATGCCGGCGACATGGCCACCCGGCGGCGGGTGGGCTACATGTCCCAGGCGTTCTCCCTGTACCGCGAGCTGACGGTGCGGCAGAACCTGGTGCTGCATGCGCGGCTGTTCCACCTGCCGGCCGAGCGCATCGAGGCGCGGGTGGCGGCGATGATGCAGCGCTTCGACCTGGCGGGCGTGGCCGACGAGCTGCCCGAAGCGCTGCCGCTGGGCATCCGCCAGCGCCTGTCCCTGGCGGTCGCGGTGATCCACGAGCCGGAGATCCTCATCCTCGACGAGCCCACGTCCGGGGTCGACCCGGTGGCCCGCGACGGCTTCTGGGAGCTGATGATCGACCTGTCGCGCAACGATGGCGTGACCATCTTCATCTCCACCCACTTCATGAACGAGGCCGAGCGTTGCGACCGTATCTCGCTGATGCACGCCGGCCGCGTGCTGGCCAGCGACACCCCGGCGAACCTCGTGGCCGCTCGTGGCCTGCCGAGCCTGGAGGCGACCTTCATCGCCTACCTGGAGGAGGCCGCCGGCATCGCCGGCAAGGCCCCTGCCGAGGCGGCCCCGGCGACCCGGTCGACCGAAACCGCCCGTGCCGGGCGCGGCTTCAGCCCGCAGCGGCTGTTCAGCTATGCACGGCGCGAGGCCATGGAGCTGCGTCGCGACCCGATCCGCCTGACCCTGGCCCTGCTCGGCACCGTGCTGCTGATGTTCATCATCGGCT
The DNA here is from genome assembly GCF_003234055.1 of Pseudomonas sp. 57B-090624. Lineage (NCBI taxonomy): Bacteria > Pseudomonadati > Pseudomonadota > Gammaproteobacteria > Pseudomonadales > Pseudomonadaceae > Pseudomonas > Pseudomonas sp. 57B-090624. Next base: position 16,744 of record NZ_QKRU01000043.1, on the reverse strand, counting down.
ACGGCATCAGCATGGACGTCGAGGACCTCTCCTATGCGGTGCTCGACCGCGACCAGACCACCACCAGCCAGGCCTACGCACTGAACCTCTCCGGCTCGCGCTACTTCATCGAGCGCGCGCCGATCCAGGACTACGCGGAACTGGACCGGCGCATGCGCAGCGGCGAGCTGAGCCTGGCCGTGGAAATCCCGCCCGGCTACGGCCGTGATCTGAAGCGTGGCGCCAGCCCCGCCATCGGCGTGTGGATCGACGGCTCCATGCCGACCCGCGCCAACACCGTCGCCGGCTACGTGCAGGGCATGCACCTGGGCTACCTCGCCGAACTCGGCCGGCAGTCGCCCGAAGGGGGCGGCCGGAGTGCCGCCAGCGTCGAGGTGCGCTACCGCTACAACCCGGACGTGGAAAGCCTCAAGGCCATGGTGCCGGCGGTGATCCCGCTGCTGCTGATCATGATTCCGGCGATGCTCACCGCCCTCGGCGTGGTGCGCGAGAAGGAGCTGGGCTCGATCACCAACCTCTACGTCACGCCGGTCACGCGGCTGGAGTTCCTGCTGGGCAAGCAGCTGCCCTATGTGGCGATGGGCATGGTCAGCTTCCTGCTGATGGTGGCGTTGGCGGTGTTCGTGTTCGGCGTGCCGCTCAAGGGCAGCTTCGTCACCCTGGTGCTCGCCGCGCTGTGCTACGTCACGGCCGCCACCGGGCTCGGCCTGTTCCTCTCCACCTTCATGCGCAGCCAGATCGCCGCGGTGTTCGGCGTCGCCATCGCCACCATGGTGCCGGCCATCCAGTTCTCCGGGCTGGTGCACCCGGTGTCGTCCCTGGAAGGCGCGGCGGCGCTCATCGGCCAGGCCTATCCCGCCACCCATTTCCTCATCATCAGCCGGGGCGTGTTCTCCAAGGCACTGGGCTTCGCCGACCTGGCCTACTACTTCGTGCCGCTGCTGCTGACCATCCCGTTGCTCACCCTGTTCAGCGTGCTCGCGCTGAAGAAGCAGGAGGCCTGACCCATGCGCAGCCTGGCCAATATCTTCAACCTGGGGCTCAAGGAGTTCCGCAGCCTGCAGCGCGACTACGCGATGCTGCTGCTGATCCTCTGGGCCTTCAGCCTGGGCGTGTACAGCTCCGCCACCGGCATTCCGGAAACCCTGCACCATGCGCCCATCGCGGTGGTCGACGAGGACCGCTCGCAGCTCTCCACGCGCCTGGTCAACGCCTTCCAGCCGCCGTACTTCCGCGCGCCCGAACTGATCGACCAGGGGCGCATGGACCGGGGCATGGACACCGGCCTCTACACCTTCACCCTGGACATCCCGCCCGACTTCCAGCGCGACGTGCTCGCCGGCCGCAACCCGGCGGTGCAGCTCAACGTCGACGCCACGCAGATCGGCCAGGCCTTCAGCGGCGCGGGCTACATCCAGAACATCGTTGCCACCGAGGTCAACGAATTCGTCGCCCGCTATCGGGGGACGAACGCGATGCCGGCGGAGCTGACGGTACGCACGCTGTTCAACCCCAACCTGACCCAGGCCTGGTTCGGCGGCGTGATGGAGGTGATCAACCAGATCACCATGCTGTCGATCATCCTCACCGGCGCGGCGCTGATCCGCGAGCGCGAGCACGGCACCGTCGAGCACCTGCTGGTGATGCCGCTGTCGGCGTTCGAGATCATGCTGGCCAAGGTCTGGTCCATGGGCGCGGTGGTACTGGTGGCGGCCGCGCTGTCGCTGGTGTTCGTGGTGCGCGGCTGGCTGGCGGTGCCCATCGAGGGCTCGCTGGGGCTGTTCCTGGTGGCGGCGGCGCTGCACCTGTTCGCCACCACGTCGATGGGCATCTTCCTCGGCACCGTGGCGCGTTCCATGCCCCAGCTGGGGCTGCTGACCATCCTGGTGCTGATGCCGTTGCAGATCCTTTCCGGCGGCACCACCCCGCGCGAGAGCATGCCCGAGCTGGTGCAGCAGATCATGCTGGCAGCGCCCACCACCCATTTCGTCGCCCTGGCCCAGGGCATCCTCTACCGCGGTGCGGGGCTGGACATCGTCTGGCCGCAATTCCTCGCCATCATCGGCATCGGCAGCGCCTTCTTCTTCGCCGCCCTGACCCGGTTCCGCCGCACCATCACCCAGATGGCCTAGACGGCCAGAACCCGCGCCAGCTGCCAGGCGGCGAAACCGAGCAGGAACAGCCCGGCCGCCTGGTCGATGCGCCGCAGCAGGCCGGCGTTCAAGCGGTGGCGTACGGCAGCCACGCCCAGCGCCAGGGCCAGCCACCACAGCGCCGAGCCGCAGAACACCCCGGCGACCATCAGCAGCGCGCTCGCCGTACCGGGCGTCGCGCCGGCACCGAGGCCGGCGAAGACCGCGATGAAGGCCAGGATCGTCATGGGGTTGGTGAGCGTCAGCGCGAAGACCGATGCCAGCGCCTTCCAGCCGTTGCCGGGCTCGACCAGGGCGGCGGCGCGGCGGGCCGGCGTGGCGCGCAGCAGGCGCAGGCCCATCCAGGCGAGGAAGCCCGAGCCGACCAGCGCCAGGGGCGTGGCCAGTGCCACGAAGGCCTGGATCAGCGCCTGCACCCCGAAGGCCCCCAGGGCACCGAAACAGGCGTCGGCGAGCGCGGCGCCCAGGCCGCTGAGAAAGCCGATGCGGGCGCCGTGGTCCAGGCTGCGCTGGATGCAGAGCAGGCCCACGGAGCCCACGGGGGCAGCGATGGACAAGCCGATCAGGGCGGATTTGAAGAACAGCGCGAGGTCCATCCGGGCCACCGGTGAGGTCATTGGGATGGCCTTATTCTGCGGCGCTGATGCCGATCTTTGAATGCAATAACTATGGTAATTACCTGGCTTTGCCTGAATTGTTTATGTGAATTTCGATAGAGGCCTTAAAAGTGGAAATCGATGCCAAATCCTGGAAAATCCTCCAGGCCATTCAGGACGAAGGGCGTATTTCGCTCACCGAACTGGCCAACCGGGTGGCGCTTTCGCTGCCGGCGACATCGGAGCGCCTCAAGCGCCTCGAAGAGTCCGGGGTGATCGAGGGCTATCGCGCCTGCGTATCCGCCGAACATGTCGGCTACGAGGTGATGGCGTTGATCGGCATGACCACGCCCCAGCCGGACAAGGCACGCCTGGTCGCGCTGCTTCAGCAGATGCCGGAAGTGCTGGAATGCCTGCATGTGACGGGGCAGGACTCGTTCATCCTGCGGGTGGTGACGCGCAACATCCGCCACCTGGAACGCTTCGTCGGCAGCATCAACCACTTCGGCGAGACGCGAACGTCCATCGTGATGTCGGCGCCGATTCCGCTGCGCCCTTTGCAGCCACCGGCTACGGCGTCGGAGTGACGGCGGGAAAAGCGGAAGGGTAGAAGCACTGAAGGCGCCTCGAGGGCGCCTTCAGCATTTACGGGCTGGGTACATCGCTCAGACCTCGCACGGGATTCCTGGGTCGGATTGCAACCTGTGCAGCGGCCTGTCAGGAGAAGCGGAAGCCCGGAGTGCGGTCGGAACCATCTTCGGCGACACGGAAGCCCGGAGTGCGGTCGGAACCGTCTTCGGCGACACGGAAGCCCGGAGTGCGGTCGGAACCGTCTTCGGCGACACGGAAGCCGGGAGTGCGGTCGGAGCCGTCTTCGGCGACGCGGAAGCCCGGGGTGCGGTCGGAGCCGTCTTCGGCGACACGGAAGCCGGGAGTGCGGTCGGAGCCGTCTTCGGCAACGCGGAAGCCGGGAGTGCGGTCGGAACCGTCTTCGGCGACACGGAAGCCGGGGGTGCGGTCGGAACCGTCTTCGGCGACACGGAAGCCCGGAGTGCGGTCGGAGCCGTCTTCGGCGACGCGGAAGCCCGGGGTGCGGTCGGAACCGTCTTCGGCAACGCGGAAGCCGGGAGTGCGGTCGGAACCGTCTTCAGCCAGGCGATTGATGGTGCGCTCGGCGCCGCTGGCGACGGTCTGCTGGGTCTGCGCGGCGCCTTGGGGCAGGGCGAACGCGGTAGCGGACAGGGAAGCGATGAACAGGCTGGCAAGGATTTGCTTTTTCATTTTGGGTGCCTCGTGGTTTCAAGTGGGGTTTAAAGTGAACACGGGGCCAATGTTACGGATGAAAAATCGATAAAGAAGTGGATATCGGTAATGGTCTACATCGATCCCGTCGATAGTTGAGTTGGAATGCTTATAAATCAGATACTTACGCAATAAAATGGGGTGTTGTTAGGCACTTGAAACCTTCCGTAAAAGACTTTTTCGCCAAATGATAACAATCTATTTATTCGATTGATTGGGTTGATCAAGGCATCTTCCGGGTACCGTGGCCGGCTCGGCTGTTCAGGGAAGCGAACACTGCGTGCCCAGGGACGCGATGCGGTGCAAAGGAGCGGGGAGTCACGCTAGGCTATGGCCCTTTCCCACCATCGGATGGCGACATGTCCAGCGAGATCGAAACCCCCTTCAGCAACGAGCCCCTTTCTGCCGTCGAGGTCCGCCTGCTCGGCAGCCTGATCGAAAAGCAGGCCACCACGCCGGAGTCCTACCCGCTGACCCTCAACGCGCTGGTACTGGCCAGCAACCAGAAGACCAGCCGCGAGCCGGTGATGAACCTGACTCCCGGCCAGGTGGGGCAGGGCATGCGGGTGCTCGAGGGACGCGGGCTCGCGCGCCTGGTGATGGGCAGCCGGGCCGACCGCTGGGAGCAGCGTGCGGAGAAGACCCTGGAGCTGGTGCATGGGCAGCTGATCCTGCTCGGCCTGTTGCTGCTGCGCGGCCCGCAGACCCTCAACGAGTTGCTGACCCGCAGCGGCCGCATGCATGAGTTCGACGACGTCGAGCAGGTGCAGCACAACCTCGAACGCCTCGCCGCGCGTGGCCTCGTCACCCTGATCCCGCGCCAGTCGGGCCAGCGCGAGGATCGCTACATGCACCTGCTGGGCGAGAAGGCCGACCTCGACGAGCTGCTGGCCGCGCGGCAGAGCGCCCCGGAGCGCAGCGAGAGCCGTGCCGCCAGCGACTCGCGCATCGAGCAGCTGGAGGCCCGCGTCGCCGAACTCGAAGAGCGCCTGGCGCGCCTCGAAGCCCGCTGATTACCCTTCTGCGCAACTCTTTGTCGCCTGGCGCGTTTCGCCGTGCCGGGCGACCTGCCATCCTTTCGCGCAACCCTGATACCCACGCCTGAGGTAGCCATGAAAATCAGCTCGGACTTCGATAGCGGCAATATCGAGGTGAAGGACGCCAGCAATCCGCAGCACCTGTTGCTGGCGATGCGCCCGGACCTCAAGAGCCATCACTTCCAGTGGTTCCACTTCAAGGTCGAGGGCATGACCCCCGGCCAACGCCACGACTTCAGCCTGGTGAACGCCGGCCAGTCGGCCTACGCCCACGCCTGGACCGGCTACAACGCCGCTGCCTCCTATGACCACGTCAACTGGTTCCGCGTGCCCAGCCACTTCGACGAGAAAGGCCTGCACTTCGGCCTGCAGCCACGCGAGGGGCAGATCTGGTTCGCCTACTTCGAGCCCTACAGCCGCGAACGCCACGACCGCCTGATCGCCGACGCCCTGGCCAACGCCGGCGCCGAGCTGTTCGCCACCGGCAAGAGCATCGAGGGCCGCGACATCCAGCTGCTGCGGGTCAGCCGCAACCCGGCGGCCCAGCGCAAGATCTGGATCATCGCCCAGCAGCACCCCGGCGAGCACATGGCCGAGTGGTACATGGAAGGCGTGATCGAGCGCCTGAAGAACAAGGACGACGCCGAGCTGAACGAGTTGCTGGCCAAGGCCGACCTCTACCTGGTGCCGAACATGAACCCTGATGGCGCCTTCCGTGGCCACCTGCGCACCAACGCCGCCGGCAAGGACCTCAACCGCGCCTGGCAATCGGCCAGCGAGGCCGAGAGCCCCGAGGTGTTCTTCGTCCAGCAGCAGATGCGCAAGGTCGGCGTGGACCTGTTCCTCGACATCCACGGCGACGAGGAGATCCCCCACGTGTTCACCGCCGGCTGCGAAGGCAACCCCGGCTACAGCAAGCGCCTGGAACGCCTGGAAGACGAGTTCCGCAACCGCCTGGTGGATATCGGCGCCGATTTCCAGACCCGCTACGGCTACCCGAAGGACGAACCCGGCAAGGCCAACACCACCCTGGCCTGCAACGCCGTCGGCATGGAGTTCGACTGCCTGTCGTTCACCATCGAGATGCCGTTCAAGGACCACGACGACAACCCCAACCCGGAAACGGGCTGGGACGGCAAGCGCTCCATGAAGCTCGGCCAGGACGTGCTCAGCGTTGCCGCCGCGATGGTCGACGGCCTGCGCTGACCGCCGCTGCGCCCCTGAAAGAGCGCCGCCTCCCCGTTGCTGGGGAGGCGGCGTTTTTCGTTGTGCGGCCCTCCGATCGCGAGTGCTGCTGGGGCGGTTCGCTCTTCGGTGGAGCTGGGGCAGCCTGCGACCACTCTCGCCGTCAGGCGCGGGTCGGCGCCGCCGCACCGTGGAGGAAGATCTGCTCGAGGATCACCGCCGAGCCGGACCTGGCCATGCGGCCACGGCGTTCGGCGTCGACGATGCCGAAGATCAGCGAGAGGAACAGCTCCGAGAGCACTGCCGCGCTGATATCGATGCGGAACACCCCCTCCTGCTGGCCGCGCAGGAAGAACCTGTCCAGGGCGACGCAATAGCTCTGCCAGCGATCGTCCTCGGCCTTCGGGTCGAGGGTGTCGGGGTTGTACTGGAACATCAGGAACACCAGCAGTTCGCGGTGCATCAGGTGTTCGCCGATCAGCCTGCGCAGCGCGTCCAGCGGCTCGGCGTGCTGCAGGTCGCCGGCGGAGAGTATCTGGCCGATCACCGTTTCGCCGTGGGTGATGAGCATCTCCACCAGGTTGTCCCGGGTGCCGCAGAAGCGGTGCAGCGTGGCCTTGCTCACGCCGGCCGCTTCCGCCAGCTCCTTCAGCGTGGCGCGCGGCCGCTCGACGAAGGCGACGGCCAGCGCCTTGATGAGTCGTTCGTCTTGTGCTGTCAGCGCCATGGAAGGGTCCTGCGTTGATTTTCGGATTGGGCGCATTGTGCAGAAAAACCCTCGGGCTTCAACGGTGAACGACATGATTAATAACAAAAGATTCAAATGAGACAATATTGACTCATTTAGATCTATGAAAGATCATGCGCGCCTTTCCAGTCTAGGGTCCGGGTGAAACATGGGCAGATTGCGTGCAGTAGGAACCGTCTCGGTATGGGTTGCAGCCATGGCGCTGGCCGGTTGCGGGGCATCGGGCGAGCCGGAAGCGGCTGCCGAAGTGGCCAGGCCGGTGGACGTCGTGGCGGTGGTGGCCGAGCCGCTGGTGCTGACCACCGAGCTGCCGGGGCGCATCGAGCCCGTGCGTGTGGCCGAGGTGCGTGCCCGGGTCGCGGGCATCGTGGTGCAGAAGCGTTTCGAGGAGGGGGCGGACGTCAAGGCCGGCGACCTGTTGTTCCAGATCGACCCGGCACCGCTCAAGGCGGCGGTTTCCCGTGCCGAGGGCGAGCTGGCGCGCGCCGAGGCGACCCTCTTCGAGGCCCAGGCGCGGGTCAAGCGCTACGAGCCGCTGGCCAGGATCGAGGCGGTCAGCCAGCAGGACTTCGACACCGCCACCGCCGACCTGCGCAGCGCCAGGGCGGCGGTGCGTACGGCCCAGGCGGACCTGGAGACCGCGCGCCTGAACCTCGGCTATGCCTCGGTCAAGGCGCCCATCTCCGGTCGCATCGGCCGCGCGCTGGTCACCGAAGGTGCGCTGGTGGGGCAGGGCGAGACCACGCTCATGGCGCGCATCCAGCAGTTGGACCCCATCTATGCCGACTTCACCCAGCCGGTGGCCGACGCCCTGCGCCTGCGTGAAGCGCTCAAGGGCGGCACGCTCTCCGCCGACGACAGCCAGGCGCTGCGCATCCACGTCGACGGCACCGACTACGAGCGCCAGGGCGAGCTGCTGTTCACCGACGTCTCGGTGGACCCGGGCACCGGCCAGGTGTCCCTGCGTGGCAAGTTCGCCAACCCCGACGGTGTGCTGCTGCCCGGCATGTACGTCCGGGTGAGTGCGCCCCAGGGCAGCGATGCCAACGCCATCCTGGTGCCCCAGCGCGCTGTGCAGCGGGCGGCCGACGGCAGCGCCCTGGTGCTGGTGATCGGCGCCGACGAGCGTGTCGAGGCCCGCCCCGTGCACACCGGTGCCATGCAGGGCGCGCGCTGGCAGATCAGCCAGGGGCTGGCCAGCGGCGACCGCGTGATCGTCGGCGGCCTCACCGGCCTGCAGCCGGGCGCCAAGGTCGAGGCGCGTCCCACCCAGGAGCAACAGGCAGCCCGCCAGTAAGGCCGGTATCGCCACGAGGAAACGTCCATGTCTCTGTTCTTCATCAAGCGCCCCAACTTCGCCTGGGTGGTGGCGCTGTTCATCTCCCTGGCCGGCCTGCTGGTCATCCCGATGCTGCCGGTGGCCCAGTACCCCAACGTCGCGCCGCCGCAGATCACCATCACCGCCACCTACCCGGGCGCCTCGGCGCAGGTGCTGGTGGACTCGGTCACCAGCGTGATCGAGGAAGAGCTCAACGGTGCCAAGGGCCTGCTGTATTTCGAGTCCACCAGCAACTCCAATGGCACCGGCGAGGTGGTGGTCACCTTCCAGCCCGGCGTCAACCCGGAGCTGGCCCAGGTGGACGTGCAGAACCGCCTGAAGAAGGCCGAGTCGCGCCTGCCCCAGGCCGTGCTCACCCAGGGGGTCGAGGTCGAGCAGACCAGCGCCGGCTTCCTGCTCATCTACGCCCTCAATTACAAGGAAGGTGCCCAGCGCAGCGACACCACCTTCCTCGGCGACTACGCCGCGCGCAACATCAACAACGAACTGCGCCGGGTGACCGGCGTCGGCAAGCTGCAGTTCTTCTCCTCGGAAGCGGCCATGCGCGTCTGGATCGACCCGCAGAAGCTGGTGGGCTACGGCCTGTCCATCGACGACGTGAGCGCCGCCATCCGTGGGCAGAACGTGCAGGTGCCGGCCGGTGCCTTCGGCAGCTCGCCGGGCAGCACCGAGCAGGAGCTGACCGCCACCCTCGCGGTGAAGGGCACCCTGGACGATGCGACCGAGTTCGGCCGCATCGTGCTGCGTGCCAACCCCGATGGTTCCTCGGTGAAGCTGGCCGACGTGGCCCGCCTGGAAGTGGGCAGCGAGAGCTACAACTTCTCCTCGCGCCTCAACGGCAAGCCCTCGGTGGCCGGTGCCATCCAGCTGTCCCCGGGCGCCAACGCCATCCAGACCGCCGAGGCGATCAAGCAACGCCTGGCCGAGCTGTCGGTGAGCTTCCCCGACGACGTCGAATACTCGGTGCCCTACGACACCTCGCGCTTCGTCGACGTGGCCATCGAGAAGGTGATCCACACCCTGCTGGAAGCCATGGTGCTGGTGTTCCTGGTGATGTTCCTGTTCCTGCAGAACGTGCGCTACACCCTGATCCCGGCCATCGTCGTGCCGGTGTGCCTGGCGGGCACGCTGAGCGTCATGTACCTGCTGGGCTTCTCGGTGAACATGATGACCATGTTCGGCATGGTGCTGGCCATCGGCATCCTGGTGGACGACGCCATAGTCGTGGTCGAGAACGTCGAGCGGATCATGGCCGAGGAAGGCCTGTCGCCGCGCGCGGCCACGGTCAAGGCGATGGGCCAGGTGTCCGGCGCCATCGTCGGCATCACCCTGGTGCTGTCGGCGGTGTTCCTGCCGCTGGCCTTCATGGCCGGCTCCGTGGGCGTCATCTACCAGCAGTTCTCCCTGTCGCTGGCCGTGTCGATCCTGTTCTCCGGCTTCCTCGCCCTGACCTTCACCCCGGCCCTGTGCGCCACGCTGCTCAAGCCGATCCCCCAGGGGCACCATGAGAAGCGCGGCTTCTTCGGCGCCTTCAACCGCGGCTTCACCGGCCTCACCCAGGGCTACACCCGCCTCAACGGCGGCCTGGTGAAACGTGCCGGGCGCTTCATGCTGGTGTACGCCGGCCTGGTGGCACTGCTCGGCTACTTCTACCTGCGCCTGCCGGAATCCTTCGTACCGGTGGAAGACCAGGGCTACATGATCGTCGACGTGCAGCTGCCGCCCGGCGCCACCCGTGCGCGCACCGATGTCACCGGCCAGCAGCTGGAGCAGTACCTGGGCGCCCGCGAGGCGGTGGCCAACACCTTCCTGGTCATGGGCTTCAGCTTCTCCGGCATGGGCGAGAACGCCGCGCTGGCGTTCCCCACCCTGAAGGACTGGTCCGAGCGCAGCGACGAGCAATCGGCCGGGGCCGAGGCGTTGCTGGCCAACCAGAACCTCGCCGGCGTCAGCGACGGCGCGATCATGGCCGTGACCCCGCCGCCCATCGACGGCCTGGGCAACTCCGGCGGCTTCGCCCTGCGCCTGCAGGACCGTGGCGGCCTCGGCCGCGAAGCCCTGCTGGCCGCCCGTGACCAGCTGCTGGGCCAGGCCAACGGCAACCCGAAGATCCTCTACGCGATGATGGAAGGCCTGGCCGAAGCGCCGCAGCTGCGCCTGGAGATCGACCGCGAGAAGGCCCGCGCCCTGGGCGTCGGCTTCGAGACCATCGGCAGCGCGCTGTCCACCGCGTTCGGCTCCTCGGTGATCAACGACTTCTCCAACGCCGGCCGCCAGCAACGCGTGGTGGTGCAGGCCGAGCAGGGCGCGCGGATGACGCCGGAAAGCGTGCTCAAGCTCTACGTCAGCAACGCCAGGGGCGAGCAGGTGCCGCTCTCCGCCTTCGTCACCACCCGCTGGGAAGAAGGCCCGGTGCAACTGGTGCGCTACAACGGCTACCCGTCGATCCGCATCGCCGGCGACGCCGCGCCCGGCGTCAGCACGGGCGAGGCCATGGCCGAGCTCGAACACCTGGTGGGCCAGCTGCCCGAAGGCATCGGCTACGAGTGGACGGGCCTGTCGTACCAGGAGAAGGTCGCCAGCGGCCAGGCGGTGCAGCTGTTCGCCCTGGCCATCCTGGTCGTGTTCCTGCTGCTGGTGGCGCTCTACGAGAGCTGGGCGATCCCGCTGTCGGTGATGCTCATCGTGCCCATCGGCGCCCTCGGCGCGGTGCTCGCGGTGACCTCGGTCGGCATGCCCAACGACGTGTACTTCAAGGTCGGCCTGATCACCATCATCGGCCTGGCGGCGAAGAACGCCATCCTCATCGTCGAGTTCGCCAAGGAGCTCTGGGAGCAGGGCCACAGCCTGCGCGAGGCCGCCATCGAGGCCGCTCGCCTGCGCTTCCGCCCGATCATCATGACCTCCATGGCCTTCATCCTCGGCGTGGTGCCGCTGACCCTCGCCACCGGCGCCGGTGCCGCCAGCCAGCGCGCCCTCGGCACCGGCGTCATCGGCGGCATGCTCAGCGCCACGCTCTTGGGCGTCATCTTCGTGCCCATCTGCTTCGTCTGGGTGCTGTCCCTGCTGCGCAGCCGCCCGGCGGCCAGCCAAGAAACCACCAAGGTCCTGGAGTGATCGCCATGCACAGAAACGTCTTCAGCGCATCGGCGCTCCTGATCGCACTGACCCTGGGCGGCTGCTCCATGGCCCCCACCTACGAACGCCCCGAAGCCCCGGTGGCCGCGCAATGGACCGGCCCCGCCGCCAGGCAGGGCCAGGCCGCCAGCGAGCTGGACTGGCGCACCTTCATCGTCGACGCCGACCTGCGTCGGCTGGTGGGGGAGGCGCTGGCCAACAACCGCTCGCTGCGCCAGACCCTGCTCGACATCGAGCAGGCCCGCGCGCAATACCGCATCCAGCGCGCCGACCGGGTGCCGGGGCTCGCCGCCAGTGCCTCGGGTAATCGCCAGCGGGTGCCGGGGGAGCTTTCCAGCACCGGTGCCTCCAGCGTCACCAGCAGCTACCAGGTGGGCGTGAGCCTGCCCGAGTACGAACTGGACCTGTTCGGCCGGGTCAAGAGCCTCACCGACTCGGCCCTGGAGCAGTACCTGGCCACCGAGGAAGCGGGTCGCAGCGCGCGCATCGCCCTGGTCGCCGAAGTCACCCAGGCCTACCTGACCTACGACGGCGCCCAGCGCCGCCTGGCCCTGACCCGGCAGACCCTGGAAAGCCGCGAGGACTCCCTCGACCTCACCGCCCAGCGCCGCGCCGCCGGTGCCGCCACCGCGCTGGACCACCAGGAAGCCCTCGGGCTGGTGGAGCAATCCCGCGCCGAACTGGAGGCCAACCAGCGGCAGAAGCAGCAGGCACTCAACGCGCTGGTGCTGCTGGTCGGCACCCCGGATGCCGCCCGCTCGCTGCCCGAGACGCCCCGTGACGAGCTGCTGCTGATCCAGGACATCGCCCCCGGCGCGCCCTCGGCACTGCTGGAGCGGCGCCCGGACATCCTCGCAGCCGAGCACCGGCTGAAATCGCGCAACGCCGATATCGGTGCGGCGCGGGCGGCATTCTTCCCGCGCATCAGCCTCACCGGCAGCTATGGCAGCTCCAGCGCCGAGGTGTCCGGCCTGTTCGATGGCGGCTCGCGCGCCTGGAGCTTCATGCCGACCCTGACGCTGCCGATCTTCGATGCCGGCCGCAACGCCGCCAACCTGGACCTCGCCGAAGTGCGCAAGGACGCCGCCGTGGCCGCCTACGAAGGCAGCATCCAGACCGCCTTCCGCGAAGTGGCCGACGCCCTGGCCGCCACCGACACCCTGCGCCGCGAGGAAGCGGCCCGCCGCGCCCTGGCCAACACCAGCAACGAGACCCTGAAGCTGGCCAAGGCCCGCTACGAAGGCGGCGTGGACAGCCACCTGCGCTACCTGGATGCCCAGCGCAGCGCCTTCCTCAACGACTCCACGCTGATCGAGACCAGCACCCAGCGGCAGCTCGCCCTGGTCGACCTGTTCCGCGCCCTGGGTGGCGGCTGGAGCGGTGCCGACGCCAGCCTGGAGAGCCGATGAGTTCGAGCCACCCTCCGGGCAACCGCTGGCTGATCCTGCTGGTGGTGGTCCTGGCCTACCTGCCCATCGTCATCGACATGACGGTGCTGCACATCGCCGTGCCGTCGCTGACCCTGTCCCTCGGGGCCAGCGGCGAGCAGGTGCTGTGGATCATCGACATCTACCCGCTGATCATGGCCGGCCTGCTGGTGCCCATGGGCACCCTGGCGGACCGCATCGGCAGCCGCTTCATGCTGCTCGCCGGCCTGCTGGTGTTCGTCGCCATGTCCTGTGCGGCGGCTTACGCCCCCACGGCAGCGGCCCTGATCGCCGCCCGCGCGGGGATGGCGGTGGGCGGAGCCATGGTGCTGCCCTGCACCCTGGCGATCATCCGGCGCGCCTTCGAGTCGCCCAGGGAGCGGGGCATCGCCCTGGGCCTGTGGGGCACGGTGGCCTCCGCCGGTGCGGCCCTGGGCCCGCTGGTGGGGGGCGCGTTGCTGGAGCATTACTGGTGGGGCTCGGTGTTCCTCATCAACCTGCCGTTGATGGCGATCATCTGGCCCCTGGCCCATGTGCTGGTGCCCCGTGATGCCGGCAGTGGCAGCGGTGGCTGGAAGATCGGCCAGGCACTGCTGCTGATCGCCGGCATCATCGCCAGCGTGCATGCGCTCAAATCCGGCCTCACGCCCGGCGGCCCGTCCTGGGCCAGTGCCGCCACCTTGCTGCTGGGCCTCGCGCTGCTGGCCGACTTCGTGCGCCGCCAGCTCACCAGCGCCGAGCCGATGCTCGATCTCGGCCTGTTCGCGCGGCCGGCGATCCGCTCCGGGCTGATCATGGCGCTGGTGGTCTCCGGCGCCCTGGCCGGCACCGAGCTGACCATCGCCCAGGAGCTGCAACTGGTGCTCGGCCGCACGCCACTGCAAGCCGGACTGTTCCTGCTGCCGCTGATGATCGCCGCCGGTGTCGGCGGGCCGCTGGCCGGCTACCTCGTCGCCCTGGTCGGCCTGCGCCGGGTGGCGACCACCACGCTGCTGTGCTCGGCCGTCGCGTTGGCGGGCCTGGGGTTGAGCGACCTGAACGACGGCGCCTGGGTGGCCGGCCTGCTGGTGTTGCTGGGCCTGGCCCTGAGCATCGGCCTCACCGCATCGTCCATCGCCATCATGGGCGCCGCGCCGGCCAGCAAGGCGGGGGCCGCTGGCGCGCTGGAGGCCACCGGCTACGAGATGGGCACGGGGCTGGGCATCACCGCCTTCGGCGTGCTGCTCTCCAGCGTCTATGCGGCCGCCATCCAGCTACCCGGCGGTGTGCCCGAGGCGGTGAAGGACCCGGCGATGCGCTCGCTGGCGGACACCCTGGTCACTGCCGAACGCCTCGACGCCACCCTGGCCGCCTCGCTGGCCCAGGCCGGGCGCGAAGCCTTCGCCGCCGCCCACGGTACGGTGCTGCTGTCCGCTGCCGTGCTGCTCGCCGGCCTGGCGCTGGTGGTGTTCCTGTCGCTGGGCAAGGAGGAGGGGCGCGAACCCGCCGCGGCAGGGCGTTGACCCGGCGTGGCCGCTGTTCAACGCCTGTCACAATTGCGCCGCTGCCGGGCTTCACGCCTTGCGCTATCGTTGCGCGCTTTCCATCCACGACAGGCGGGTTCCATGCCATTCGTACTGCCCCAGAGCATCGCGTGCTTCATCGACGGCGCGCCCCTGACGCGGGATTGCGTCGGTGAGTCCCCATGCGAAGTCCACGCGTTCGAGCGTGGCAACGACCGCTTCTTCCTCAAGGCGAGCGCCGCCATCTACGCGCCCACCACCTACAGCGTGATGCGCGAGGCCAGCGTCCTGCAGTGGCTCGACGGCAAGCTCCAGGTGCCCGAGGTGGTGGCCTGCGCCGCCGGCGACGGGCATGAGTTCATGATCACCCGTGCGGTGCCCGGCAGGCCGCTCGCCGAGCTGATGGAAGACGAGCCCTCCGTGTACCAGGCCTTCGCCGAAGCCCTGCGCCTGCTGCAGGCGGTGCCGGTCGACGGCTGCCCGTTCGATTCCTCGGCCGCCGTGCGCCTGCACGAGCTGGAGTACCTGGTCGACCAGGGGCTGATCGCCGATGACTGGGACCCGGACACCTGGCCCGAGCTGCCGACGCCCGAGGCGCTGATCGGCCACCTGCACGCCAGCGTGCCGACCGAGGACCGGGTCTTCTCCCATGGCGACCTGTGCGACGCCAACCTCTTTCTCGACGCCCGGGAGCGGCTGCACTTCATCGACCTGGGGCGCGGCGGCCTGGCGGATCGCTGGCTGGACATCGCCTTCGCCCACCGCAACATCGCCGAGGAGCTGTCGCCGGCAACCGCCGACCGCTTCATCGCCCGGCTGGGTATCCCGGACCAGCCGGCCAGGCGCCTGTTCTTCGAGCAGCTGGACGAGATGTTCTGAGCAGCGGCCGGCACGCTTGCCGAGCGTGCCGGCCTAGCCCATCCGCACTATTTCGCTGGCGCATCGGGGCGGTGACAATCGCCGATCCCGTCCCGGCCCCTATCAAGGATCGATGCATGCGACTGCCTCGCCCGCTTCTTGCCCTGCCTTCCGCCTTGCTGCTTGCCTTCTCCCTCGCCGGTTGCGTGCCCGAGCCCTACACCAGCGGCTACGGCATGGACGACCCGAGCAACGGGCCCTTGCTGGACAAGGTGGACGCCGCGCTCAAGGCGAACATGGCCGTGGTGCTGGTGGCCGACGTGATGCCGCACAAGACGCTGAACGACGCGCTGACCATGACCCAGTGGACGCCCACGGTGATCTGGCAGAACGAGAGCGACCCGACCATCACCTTCGGCCGCCGCTTCAAGACCAACGAGCTGCAGCGCGACCCCAAGCCCAACAACCTGTTCACGGCCTTCGAAGTGCACATCCTGCCGCCCGGCAAGTACCTGCTCACCGGGGGCGACGACTACCAGATTCGCGGCGTGCTCGACGAGGTCGGCGCCCGCAGCGGCCCGGCCGGCTCGGGCAAAGGCCCCAACGGCACCGCGTACCTGTCCACCGAGCTGTACCGCGAGTACTACCGCGAAGAGGTGTGGAAGGACGCAACCTACGGCAGCGAGCTGAAGAGCGAGAAGGTCTGCACCGCCGTGCACGTGGCCAGCGGCGCCTGCGTGGCCTGGGGCGAGCAGCAGTACAGCCAGACCACCCAGGGCGCGGGGGCCGGCTACTACCAGCAGACCGACTCCCGGGACGTCCCGTCGATCAAGGTCCAGGCACGCCTGCCGGCGGACAAGGCGCTCGCCAGCTTCACCGTCCAGGGCGGGCAGCTGGTGCTGGCTCCGCGCATGCACCTGAAGAGCCCCAGCGCCCAGTACCAGCGCTCCAAGTGCCGGGCGACCGATGCGCAGAAGGTCGAGTGCCCGCTGCAGAACCTCACCGTCTACACCTGGCCGGCGCCCATGGATTTCGCCACCTCCGTCATCTCCCCGCGCTACCTGAGCGACAGGCACCGGGAGATGCTGTCCCGGCTCGTGCCCCTGCAGCTCACCCCGCTGCGCCAGCAGGGCAAGGAAGACCCGATCTGGGGCGTGCCGCTGTCGTTGACCCAATAAGCCTGCCCACCGGGTGGCGCGATCATGGCGGTGTCCGGCATGACCCCGAAGGGTGGACCGATGAAGCGCGGTCCACCCTACGCCCGGTTCACCACCGTCATGCGCCGTAACCCCCGCAAACGCGAAGCCTCCGAACCGACAACAGGGCCTCGCCGCGTAGATACCGTCTTGATTCCTAGTGAGCAAGGGCCAGTTTTGCGTCAAATGGCTGGCCCGATTTCAAGACGCCATAGGCGATGTTCAGCAGCTTGCGCATCGCTGCGCAGACGATCTGCTTGCCA